>JAIRXZ010000014.1 GCA_031267995.1 Odoribacteraceae bacterium
TCCCGGAGAGCGTCCTCGTCATCATCCGCGGGTGGTCGAAAACCATCGACTCCAAGTTCTATAACATTGACCACGTGTCCAAAACGCTGGTCGCCTCCCGCTCGACACTGCCCGTCCCCCAGGCAATGATCACGTACTTCGAGGATCACCTGGATAACCTCCAGGATCTGATCTCCACGTGCCGATCCAGCGCCGCCTCCTCCGATTTCCGCCGGAAACGCGACATCCTGCTGGCCGAGATGGTTGAATATTGCCTGGTGACCGTCAGGATCTTCCTGTATGAAATGTTTGATAAAGGGTTGATGACCGCCGAGCAAATCCACGAGCTGGGTTACCTGCTGCCCCACGAGAATGTCGGCGGGGGTGGGCGCGCCAAACCCACGGACGCTATCGCGGCCATCAAGATCAACGTCAAGGGGTTGGATGCCCTGGAGATTGTCTTCGACTACTCGGCCGGGAAAAACGCCGGCGAGGTCAGCAGTGGCTGGCCCAAGGGGGTGCGCCACGGCGTTATCGTTATCCTGGCCGAGGACGGGAAGACGGAGATCATCCGACTGGCTACCAGTCGGTTGCACAACAGCATCGAGATGCCCCCCGAAACCCGCGGCCAGATGTTTATCGCCAAGGCCGCCTTCCTGAAGCACCTGGACGACGCCCCCGTGTTTGGCGAGGAGCCGATGTTCATGATGCCAAAGAGTACCGAGGATTCCAAACAGGCGGACAAGGAAGAGATCGCCCGCCTGAAGGCCGAACTGGCGGCGGCGAATGCCCGGTTGGGCAACGCCCCGTCAGGCAATTAGCCTCCTCCTCCCGAACGTTCAACTGACACATGCCGGCGGGATGCCGTCGACCACCGGTGAGCCAACGATAAAAAGAGTCTGTTAGTTTAGTTGTTTCAACTTCGTTTAGACGTTCATTCTTAAATCGACATTCACTTGGCAGTATCCGCTCTGCAAGTGAATCCGCTCCCCCGGGCCTTGAATCCGCGACGGCTACAAGGAACTCCCCGGGGGAGCTTTATTTTTTGGTTGTGACGGGAGGGGATTCCCGGTACCTGAGACGTAGCACGCTACGTCTCTACTGATGTACGGATATGGGTTGAACGACCTCTGTTGTACGGATGGGTTGGACGACCTCTGTAGAGACGTAGCGTGCTACGTCTCAGGAAACGGAAATCCAATCTTGGAGACGTAGCACGCTACGTCTCTACACAAATAGGTGGGCGCACACGCAGGTGCGCCCCTACGGTTTGCTGGAGGATGTCTTTCGCTGGCGCGGGCTTGTAGCCCGTGCCACAGCCGCGGTAGCTGAGCTTGTCGAAGCTCATGATTGTTGGCTTTTGTTGTTTGGGCTTCGACAGGCTCAGCCACCGTAGTAACCGCGGTGGTGGTGGTGGTGGCTTCGACAGGCTCAGCCACCGGTGCGGTGGTGGCTTCGACAAGCTCAGCCACCGGTACGATAGCCGCGGTGGCTGAGCTTGTCGAAGCCATTGGAGTATGCCGTAGGGGCGAATAATTATTCGCCCTTCCCCGCGTGCGCGCCCGCGACGCGTTTGCCTTACAGGCGGTGAGGGCGAATAATTATTCGCCCCTACGGCATTCTCCGGTAAACCCGCGTGCGCGCCCGCACGCACCCTCGACGCGTACATGTTCACCATTGTTATCCTCCGGGGGGCTTCCTCTCCCTCCCGCCCCTGTTTGCGCGTTTCGGAATAAAACCATACATTTGTGGCGGTAGTTTCTTCGGGGCAGGGTGCAACCCCCTACCGGCGGTAACAGCCCGCGACTCCCCACGGGGATTGATCCGGTGAAATTCCGGGGCCGACGGTGATAGTCCGGACGAGAGAAGAACCATGGTTTTTTTTAATTTGTGATTTTTATACAAGGAAAGCCCCGGGTAGAGATGCCCGGGGTTTTTATTATGAAGGATGACATGATGACAAAAGAAGATGAACAATACATGTGCCGGGCTCTCGACCTGGCCGAACGGGGAGGGGGATTCGTCCACCCGAACCCGCTGGTGGGCGCCGTGGTGGTGAAGGAGGGGCGCGTGATCGGGGAGGGTTGGCACGCCCGTCACGGCGCGCCGCACGCGGAACGGAATGCCCTGGAGGATTGCCGGGAGGATCCCCGCGGGGCAACGATGTACGTGACGCTGGAGCCGTGTTGCCACGCGGGGAAGACGCCGCCGTGCGCCGACGCGCTGGTGAAGGCCGGCGTTGCTCGCGTGGTGGTGGCGCTGGAGGATCCTAACCCGCTGGTGGCGGGGAAGGGGATCCGCCGGTTGCGGGAGGCGGGGGTTGACGTGGTGACGGGCGTCGGGGAGGAGAGGGCGAGGGAGCAGAATCGCGTTTTTTTGAAGTATATCGTGACGCGGCGTCCCTGGGTGACGCTGAAGGTGGCGATGACGCTGGACGGGAAGATTGCCACGCGCTCCGGGGATTCCAGGTGGATTACCGGGGAGGCCGCGCGGGCGATGGTGCACGAGGAGCGCGGGCGACACATGGCGGTGGTGGTGGGCGTCGGCACGGCGATCGCGGATGACCCGCTGCTGACGGCGCGCGTGGCCAACGGGACGGTGAGGCAGCCGGCGAGGGTGGTGGTGGATAGCCTCGCCCGGTTGCCGGTGAACGGGCGGATTGCCCGGACGGCGAGGTTGCACGAGACTTTCGTGATGCACGCGCCGGGGGCGCCCGCCGACCGGCTGGAGGTGTTGCGCGCCGCCGGCGTGACGTGCCGCGCGTGTGCCGGCGAGGGGGGACGGGTGGACGTGGCGGATCTCTGCCGGCAGCTGGGGGAGGAGGGGGACGATTCGCTGCTGCTGGAGGGGGGGGCGGAGTTGAATTATTCGTTCCTGTCGGCGCGGCTGGTGGACGAGGCGCTGTTTTTTATCGCTCCCAGGATTGCCGGCGGCGCCGCGGCGAAAGGGCCGGTGGGGGGCGAGGGCGCGGAGTGGATGCGCGACGCGCTGGAGGTGACGGGGACGAGGGTGAGCCGGGTGGGGGAGGATATTTTGGTGCGAGGAAGGATTAAATATAATGACGATGTTCACGGGAATTATTGAGGAGACGGGGACGGTGCGGCGCGTCGAGCGGGGCGCCCGGTTTGCCCTGGAGGTGCGGGCGCGGGTGGCGCTGGAGGGGCTGCGGGCGGGGGATAGCGTGTCGACCAACGGGGTTTGCCTGACGGTGACGTCGTTTGACGACGCGGGGTTCCGCGCGGACGTGATGCCGGAGACGGCGCGGCGGAGCAATCTCGGCGGTCTCCGCGTGGGCGACGCGGTGAACCTGGAGCGGGCGCTGGCGCTGGGGGGACGGCTGGGGGGGCACCTGGTGTCGGGGCATATCGACGGGACGGGCAGGGTGGTGTCGCGGGTGAGCGATGGTAATGCCGAGTGGGTGACGGTGGCGGCCGACGCGGGGATTCTGCGCCACGTGGTGGAGAAGGGGTCTATCGCCGTCGACGGGATTAGTTTGACGGTGGCGGCGGTGGATGGCGCGTCTTTCAAGGTGTCGCTGACGCCGTTTACCCGCCTGGAGACGACCCTGGCGCGGGCGCGGCCGGGGGATACGGTGAACCTGGAGACCGACCTGATGGCCAAGTACGCGGAGAAGTTGCTGGGGGGGACGCGCGGCGGGTTGACGCTGGATTTTTTGACCGAACACGGTTTTTAAAATGATAAAAATATGGATGATTTTACTTTTAATTCTATCGAAGAGGCTATCGCCGACGTGCGGGCGGGGAAGATGATCGTGGTGGTGGATGATCCCGATCGCGAGAACGAGGGCGATTTGCTGATGGCTGCCGAGAAGGTGACCCCGGAGGCGGTTAATTTTATGGTGCGGGAGGCGCGCGGGCTGGTGTGCATGCCGGTGGTGAGGGAGCGCCTGGAGGAGCTGAATATCGACATGATGGTGGCCACGAATACCGATAGGAAGCAGACGGCTTTCACGGTTTCGATTGACGCGGTGACGTGCTCCACGGGGGTGTCGGCGTTTGACCGGGCGCGGACGATTTCGCGGGTGCTTGACCCGGAGGCTCGTCCGGGTGATTTCACGCGGCCTGGTCACGTGTTTCCCCTGATCGCCAAACGGCACGGGGTGCTGGCGCGGGCGGGGCACACGGAGGCGGCGGTGGATCTGGCGCGGATGGCCGGCCTTTATCCCGCCGGGGTGATTTGCGAGGTGATGAACGGGGACGGGAGTATGGCGCGCGTGCCCGATCTGGTGACGTTTACCCGCGCGCACGGCCTGAAGATGATCACGATTGCCGATTTGATTAGTTATCGGCGCGCGACCGAGGTGCTGGTGGAGCGGGTGGCGGAGGCGGATTTGCCTACCAAGTATGGCCACTTCCGGGCTGTCGGTTACGTGGATAAGGTGACGGGGGAGCATCACGTTGCCCTGGTGAAGGGGGAGCCGGGGGGGGAGGAGCCGACGCTGTGCCGGGTTCATTCGGAGTGCTTGACGGGCGATGCTTTCGGGTCGTCGCGGTGTGATTGCGGCGATCAACTGCAGGAGGCCATGCGGCGCGTCGAGCAGGCCGGCAGGGGGGTGGTTTTGTACATGCGGCAGGAGGGGCGAGGCATCGGGCTGATCAACAAGTTGCGCGCGTATCACTTGCAGGATGGCGGTATGGATACCGTGGAGGCGAATCTGTCGCTGGGCTTTAAGGCCGATCTGCGGGATTATGGCACGGGGGCGGAGATTCTGGCCGACCTGGGGGTGACGAAGATGGTGCTGATGACGAATAACCCGCTGAAGATTGCCGGGCTGAAGGGGTATGGCATCGAGATCACGGGACGGGAACCGATCGAGATGACGTGTAACGAACGAAACGAGTTTTATCTCTATACAAAGTATAAGAAGATGGGGCACCTGCTGCACGTCCGCGCGACGGTGGCCGGTGATCCCACGAAGGATAACAATAAATAATAAGCGATTATGAATTTGATAGAAGGAAAATTGTTGGCCGACGGACAGCGCGTCGGCGTGGTGGCCGGTCGTTTTAACGAGTTTATTACCGGCAAGTTGCTATCCGGCGCCCTGGATGCTTTCCGCCGTCACGGTGGCGACGAGGGACAGGTGGACGTGGCCTGGGTGCCGGGGGCGTTCGAGATGCCGCTGGTGGCTAAAAAGATGGCCGAGACGGGTCGGTACGATGCCGTTGTTTGCCTGGGCGCCGTGATTCGCGGGTCTACGCCGCATTTCGATATGGTGGCCGGGGAGACGACGAAGGGGATTGCCGCCGCGGGGTTGCAAACCGGCGTGCCGGTGATTTTCGGGGTGCTGACGACCGATACGATCGAGCAGGCGGTGGAACGCGCCGGGACGAAGGCGGGGAATAAGGGGTTCGAGGCGATGACTTCGGCGATAGAGATGGTTAATCTCCTGAAGGGGATCTGAGCGCGGGGTATGTCGCAACAAGTACGCGCGTGGCTGTTGCCGGCGGCGATGGTGGTGGGGGGCGTGGCGCACCCGTTTTTCGCCCGCTTGTCGCCGCTGACGCCTTACCTGATATTCAGCATGCTGCTGGTGACTTGCTGCGAGCTGTCGCCGGGGGAGTTGCGCTTTAGGCGCGCCTACTGGACGTTGCTCGGGGTGCAGGTGGCGGGCGGCGCGGCGGTGTACGCGGCGGTGAGCCTCTTTTCCCCGCTGCTGGCCGAGGGGGTGATGATCTGCGTCCTGGCGCCCACGGCAATGGCGGCGGCGGTGATCACGGGGATGCTGGGGGGAAGCGTGGCTTTCACGGCGACGTACACGCTGGTGAGTAGCCTCTGCGTGGCGGTGGTGGCGCCTCTCTTTTTTGCCTGGACGGGGACGGGGGCGGATATCCCGTTTTGGGATTCCGCCTGGACGGTGCTGGGACGGGTGGCGCCCTTGCTGGTGGCTCCCGCGGCTTGCGCTTTTTTCCTCGATCGGGTGGCGCCGGCGGCGCGGCGAGCGGTGGGTAAGGCGAAGTTCCTGACCTATTATTTGTGGGTGCTTGGTTTGACGATCGTGTCGGGGAAGACCGTTTCGTTTGTCGTGGAGCAGGGGGGCGAGAGTCTTCGCGAAGAGGTCGGGCTGGCGCTCGCGGCGCTTGTGGTTTGCGTGGCGCAGTTCCTGCTGGGGCGACGCGTGGGACGGGCAAGGGGGGATGCCGTGTCGGCCGGACAGTCGCTGGGACAGAAGAATACCGTCCTCGCCATCTGGATGGCGCAGGTTTACTTGCACCCGCTGGCTTCTGTCGCTCCCGCCGCCTACGTGTTGTGGCAAAACGCGATTAATTCTTTTCAGCTGTGGCGGAAACGGGCGTCGTGAGTGGAAGTTTCGCGTCTTGATTCTAAAAAATGATTTGACGTTTGAACGGGTGTTCGGCGAATACCCGAATTGGTTCCCGCGCACGAACAAAGGCACGCGAAAATCACCACGTGGTCGCGTTCTTCGCGCACAAAAGCATCGTGCATAAGCCCGGAAAGCCCGCCGTTTCGTCCCCCGCCGCTCCCCTTTCCCGGTACAACATCCATTTATTTTCGTACTTTTGTCGGCGAGAATCAACATAACCCAAAAATCAAAACTATGTCAAACATTCCTGATGTTAAGGTATTTTCCGGCGGGCAAAGCGAATATATCGCTGCTGCCATCGCCGCGGAACTCGGCCTTGAACCCGGCAAGAAAACCTGCCAGCGATTCAAGGACGGGGAGTTCGTCACCTGGTACGACGAAACGGTGCGCGGGGAATACGTCTTCATTGTCCAGTCCACATTTCCCCCCTCCGACAACCTGATGGAGCTTCTCCTGATGATCGACGCCGCCAAGCGCGCCTCCGCCTACAAAGTAACCGCCGTCATCCCCTACTTCGGGTTCGCCCGCCAGGACAGGAAGGACAAGCCGCGCGTGGCCATCGGCGCCAAATTGGTGGCCAACATGTTGCAAGCCGCCGGCGTCGACCGGATCGTTACCATGGACTTGCATGCCGACCAGATCCAGGGCTTCTTCGACATCCCCGTTGACCACCTCTACGGGTCGTCCGTTTTCATCCCCTACATACAGTCGCTTGCCCTGCCCGGGTTGACCATCGCCTCGCCGGATATCGGTGGCGCCAAGCGAGCCAACTCGTGGGCGAAATACCTCGACACCAGCCTCGTCATCTGCCACAAAACGCGTGAAACAGCCAACGAAGTGGCGGACATGAAGCTCATCGGCGACGTCGAGGGCAAGCATGTCATCATCGTCGATGACATGATCGACACCGCCGGCACCATCTGCACCGCCGCCGGATTGATGATGCGCAACAACGCCGCCAGCGTCCGCGCCGTCGCCTCGCACGCCGTGCTGTCGGGTGAGGCTTACGAGCGGATCGAACGGTCGGCGCTCACCGAAGTCATCTTCACCGACTCCATCCCGCAGAAGCGTCCATCGCCAAAGATCAAGGTGTTATCCACTGCCACCATGTTCGCGGATACCATCCGCAACATCCGCGAGCACCGTTCGATCAGCGACCATTTCCTTTTCTAATCCCGCGCGTCCCCGCCCACCCCGGGGACGCACGTTAAAACCAATCGCATGAAAAACTTCGCCATGATGGGAGTTGCCGGCTACATCGCCCCGCGTCACCTCCGCGCCATTAAAGAGACGGGGAACCGACTTGTTGCCGCCTGTGATAAGTTCGACAGCGTCGGCGTCATCGACGGATTTTTTCCCGACTGCTCCTTCTTCACGGAGATGGAACTTTTTGACAGACACTGCTCGCTGCTCAAGAGAAAAGGAGAATCCATCGACTATTTCTCCGTCTGCACGCCCAACTACCTCCATGATGCCCACGCCCGTTACGGCCTCAGGCTGGGCGCCGACGTGATCTGCGAAAAACCGCTCGTCCTGAATCCCTGGAATATAGATGCCCTCGAGGAGATCGAACGGGAGACCGGCCGCCGCATCTACACCATCCTCCAGTTGCGCCTCCACGATGCCATCAAGGCGCTCAAGCGGCGCATCGAGGAGGAGCCGGGACGCGTGCACGACGTCGACCTCACCTACATCACCTCCCGCGGCAACTGGTACCACACCAGTTGGAAGGGCGACGAGCGGAAAAGTGGGGGCATCGCCACCAACATCGGCGTTCATTTCTACGACATGCTGGCCTGGATATTCGGCCAACCCACCCTCAACATCGTCCATGTGTCCAGCCACGACCGCGTGGCCGGTTACCTCGAATCCCCCCGGGCGCGCGTCCGCTACTTCCTTAGCATCAACGCCGACACGCTGCCGCCCGACATCCTCGCCGCCGGCAAACGCACCTACAGATCCATCCGCGTGGGGGGAGAGTCCGTCGAATTTAGCGACGGCTTTACCGAATTGCACGCCGAGAGCTATCGCCAGATCCTCGCCGGCAACGGTTTCCGTCTCGCCGAGGCGCGCCCCTGCATCCAAACTGTCCACGACATCCGCGTGGCCACGCCCGTCGGTCTCAAGGGCGACTACCACCCCCTGGCGCGCCTCCCGCTCGCCCCCCATCCCTTCGGTTGGACGAGGTAACCGGGGTGTCTTTGGAGTAAATTACAAGTTAAATAACATTAAATATCCGGCATCGGCAGAAGAGTCTCTGTCGTATGTCGTGATTATGCATACATTTGCGGCGATATTAACAGGATTGTTAAACAAGTCTATTAACATGAATAAAACAACACGACAGGTAGATACGACTACGCCGCAAGCGGACACGACAACGCAGCAAGCAATCATGTCAGCGGCAGAGATAGAATTTATGGAAAAGGGATTCGCCGCGGCCAAAACCACCGCCATTGCCCGCCGGGCAGGGGTAACGCACGCGATGCTACATTACTACTATCGCACGAAAGAAAACCTCTTCAACCAGGTATTCCAGGCTAAAATACAGTTGCTTGCCGACTCGTTCACCACGATCCTGGGGCGGGAGATGCCCTTCCTGGAAAAAATCGAGCAGGGCGTAGGCGCCCACTTTGACTTCCTGGCGGCCAACCCCCGCCTGCCGCTCTTTGTCCTGCGGGAGATCGTGGACAATTCCGACCGTCGAGAAGTATGCCGGGAGGTACTGTTGCCCGTCTTCAAAGGAGTCATTGAAAAACTACAAAAAGCGTTGAACGCGGAGATTGAGAGCGGCAGCGTCGCCCCGGTGTCGGCGATGGACATGATGTTGAACATGGTATCGATGAACGTCTTCGCCATCCTCTCGTTGCCCGTGGCCATGCTCCTGGCGGAGGTAAAAGAGGAAGACCGCGACCGTTTCCTGGAGCGTCGGAAGCGGCAGATCATCGAGCAGGTGCTGACGCAGTTAAAAGCAGAAAAAAGATAACCCCATGGCACGTTTCTCTCTTTTCATCATCGCGCTGCTCCTGTCACCGGGAGCGCGGGCGCAACTTTCGCTGGAAGAGTGCCAGGCGCGGGCACGGGCGAACTACCCGTTAACGGGGCAGCGCGCGTTAATCGAACGGGCGTTGGCAACAGACCTCTCCAACGCGAACGCGGGCTACCTCCCGCGCGTATCGCTGGCCGCACGCGCCACCTACCAGTCCGACGTAACCCGCCTGCCGCTGACCCTGCCGGGCGTGAACGTGGACGGCTTGTCCCGCGACCAGTACCAGCTATCCATCGAAATCAACCAGTCGCTCTGGGACGGGGGCGCCATCCCGGCAATAAAACGATTAACCTCGGCGGGCGCGGCAGCGGGACAGGCGCGATTGGAAGTCGAGCTGCGCACCCTGCGGGAGCGGGTGAACAACCTCTTTTTTGGAATACTACTCGCGGACGAGCAATCGCGGCAAAACGCCCTGCTCCGCGCCGACCTGGAGCGCGCCCTGGAGCAAATCTCTGCGCGTGTTGAGCGGGGCATCGTGCCCTCCCCCGAGGCGGACGCCGTGCGGGTGGAGCTGGCGCGGTTGGGACAGCGGGAGATAGAGACGCGTTCCGCCCGGGAAGCCTGTCGCGCGATGTTGGAAATACTCGTCGGCGAGGAAATCGATGAGATAACCAGACCACCGGCGCCCGTCGGAAACCCCGCGGGAGATAACCGCCCAGAGTTCTCGCTATTCCGTGCCGAGCGCGAGCAGGTAACGGCGGAGCTGGGGATGCTGCGCGCGCGGACGCGTCCCCGCGTAGGCCTGTTCATGCAGGGGGGATACGGAAAACCGGGACTAAACATGCTGCGGAACGCGTTCACCGGCTACTACATTGGAGGCGTGCGTCTCTCGTGGGACATCGGCGTGCTGAACACCTTGCGCGGCGAGCGTCGGCAGCTCTCCCTGCGCGGGGAGATGGTGGATCGTCGCCGGGAGACATTCCTCGTCAACCTCTCCGCGGAGCTGGTCGGGGCGCGTGCCGACGTGGATCGATGGCGCGACCTGCTGGCGCGGGACAACGAGATCGTCTCCCTCCGCGAACGCATCGCCGAGAGCGCCGGGGCAGCCGCGCAAGGCGGCATCGCGAGCGTGCTGGAGTGGACGCGGGAGATCAACCACCTGGATCAAGCGCGACAAGCGCGGGCATTGCACGAGATACAATGGTTGCAAGCCATTTACGCGCTGCGGCAAATCGCGGGGGATTAATCCCGCGCGGAATCGACACCTGAAATAAAAAACAAGCAACACCATGACAACAAAACTCATCCTCCTCCCCCTCCTGGCAGCCACGACCCTCTCCTGCGGGGGAAACAAATTGGAGGCAGACGCCACCGGCACCTTTGAAGCCGTGGAGATCCTCGTCTCCAGCGAAATCACCGGAAAAATCCTCCGCCTGGAAGCAGAGGAAGGACAGCGCGTAGAAGCGGGCGCACCCCTGGGAATGATAGACACGTTACAACTCTCCCTGGAGCGCAAGCAACTGGAAGCAAGCCTGGCAGCCGTCACCAGCCGTCGCGCCGACATCACCAAGCAACTTGCCGCCACGGAACAACAACTCACCGCGGCCAAAACAGAGCGAGAACGCTTCGCGCAACTGGCGCGAGCAAACGCCGCCGGCAGCAAGCAAGTAGACGACATCGACGCCCAGATTGCCCTCCTGAATCGGCAGCGAGACGCCCAAAAATCCACGCTCGAGGAGCACAACCGAAGCGTGGCAGCAGAAGCAGCCTCCATCGCGGCAAAAATCGAGCAAGTCATCGACCGTTCGCGGCGATGCCACATCGCGTCGCCCATCACCGGCACGATACTCGTCAGATACGCCGAACCGGGCGAAATAGCCGTCGCGGGAAAACCCCTTTTCCTGCTCGCGGACACGGATCAAATCTTCCTCCGCGCCTACATCCCCGCCGCGTTACTCTCCCGTGTAAAGCTGGGTCAAAGCGCCCGCCTCCTCTCCGAGCGCGCCGCCAGCGACCCGCCGCGGGAATACGCCGGTCGGGTAACATGGATCTCCGAGCGGGCGGAATTCACCCCCAAGGGCATCCAAACCCGCGACGAGCGCGCCAACCAGGTATACGCCGTCAAAATCGCCACGCGCAACGACGGCTGGTTGCGAATCGGCATGTACGGGGAAGTAATCTTCGCGGTCGAATGACAGCGGCGATAGAAATCGACGCCCTCGCCAAGCATTTCGGCGCCACCGGAGCCTTAAACGGGGTAACCGTCAACGTGGAGCGCGGCGAAATCTTCGGCCTGATTGGCCCCGACGGATCGGGCAAAAGCACCCTTTTCCGTCTCCTCGTCACCCTCCTTTTGCCCGACGGGGGGCGGGCAACCGTGGAAGGACTGGACATCGTCAAGGACTTCCTGAAAATCCGCGCCCGCGTGGGCTACATGCCTGGGCGCTTCTCCCTCTACCCCGACCTGACGGTAGAGGAAAACCTGCACCTGTTCGCCACCCTTTTCGGCGTCCGGGTAGAGGACAACCGGCCGTTAATCCAGCGCGTATACTCCCACATTGAACCCTTCCGTCGCCGTCGCGCATCCGCCTTATCGGGAGGAATGAAGCAAAAGCTCGCGCTAAGTTGCGCCCTGATACACCGCCCCTCCGTCCTCTTCCTCGACGAGCCGACAACGGGCATCGACCCCGTCTCCCGCGCGGAACTATGGGAGACCCTGGCCGACCTCAAGCGCCAAGGCGTCACCGTGATGGTCTCCACCCCCTACATGGACGAAGCGCGCCTCTGCGACCGGGTAGCCTTGATGCAATCGGGGCGTTTCCTGGACGTCGCCTCGCCCCCGGAGATCGTCGCGCGACACGGTACAACCACCTGGGCAGCGCGGGCGGAGCGAATGTCAAAACTGCTCACCGACCTGCGGGCGCACCCCACCGTCGAAACCTGCTACGCCTTTGGCGACCGCCACCACGTCACCCCCCGTCCCGGTGCATCCCCCCTTCTCCTCCGCGCGGCGATGGAAACCCTGGGGCATCGCCAGGTAGAGATCAGCGAAATCCTCCCTGGCATCGAAGACTGTTTCATCCGGATCGCCGGCCAACCCCCGCGCGAGCCATGAACGCCATCACCACGGAGCGCCTCACCAAGCGCTTTGGCGCCTTCACGGCGGTAGACAACCTCTCCTTCGAGGTCAAGCGCGGCGAAATCTTCGGCTTCCTCGGCGCCAACGGGGCGGGCAAGACGACAGCCATCCGCGTCCTGTGCGGCCTCAGCAAACCCACATCGGGGCGGGCGGAAGTCGCCGGATTCGACGTCGCCACCCACCCGGAGCGCGTCAAGCGTCACATCGGCTACATGAGCCAGCGATTCTCCCTCTATGAAGACCTCACGGTGCGCGAAAACATCCGCCTCTACGCCGGCATCTACGGCATCCCCACCGCCGAAATCAGGACAAAAAGCGACGCCCTCCTTCGCCGCCTGGAATTTGGCGACTGGCGCGACCGCCTCGTCCGCGTCCTCCCGCAAGGTTGGAGGCAAAAATTAGCCTTCTCCGTGGCCATCTTCCACGAGCCGGCGGTAGTCTTCCTCGACGAGCCGACGGGCGGCGTCGACCCCCTCACCCGCCGTCAATTCTGGGAGCTCATCTACCAGGCGGCCGACCGCGGCATTACCATCTTCGTCACCACCCACTACATGGACGAAGCCGAATACTGCAACCGCGTATCCATCATGGTAGACGGCAGGATAGAAGCCCTCGACTCCCCGCGGCGCCTCAAAGAACAGCGCGGCGCCGCCACCATGGACGAAGTATTCAGGCAATTGGCGAGGGGGGCGCGCAGGACATAAATGAAAAACAGCCCCGCCCTCGCCACCTTCATCGCCTTCGCGCGCAAGGAATTTCACCACATCTTCCGCGACCGCCGGACAATCATGATCCTCCTGGTAATGCCGGTACTACAGATCATCCTCTTCGGCTTCGCCATCACCACGGAAGTGCGCCACGTCAAAGTAGGCCTGTTAGACCCCCTCCCCGACCAGGCCACCCGCCGCGTCGCGGACAGGCTCCTGGCCAGCGACTACTTCGACCTCGCCCGCGTCCTCCACACCCCCGACGCCGTCGAGCAAGCGTTGCGCCGCGGGGAAATAGACCTCGCCCTCATCTTTGAACCCCACTTTCACCGCCACCTCCACGGCCCCGCGCGGCTACAGCTCGTCGTGGACGCCTCCGACCCCAACACCTCCGCCCTCTTCACCGCCTACGCCCGCCGCGTCATCACCGACGCCGCCCTGGAGATAGCCCCCCCCGTCGCCCCCGTCATCACCACGGAAACGCGCCTCCTCCACAACCCCGCCGCGCGGGCAGCCTACAACTTCGTGCCGGGAGTGATGGGACTAATCCTCATGCTCATCTGCGCCATGATGACCTCCATCTCCATCGTCCGCGAAAAAGAGACCGGCACCATGGAAATCATCCTCGTATCCCCCGCCCGCCCCCTCATGATCATCGCCGCCAAAATCCTCCCCTACCTCCTCCTCTCCTGCGTCAACCTCGCCACCATCCTTCTCCTCGCCGTGCACGTGCTGGGCGTGCCGGTCGCGGGCAGCCTTTTTTGGCTCGTGGCCGTCTCCTTACTATTCATCATCGTCTCGCTCGCCATCGGCATCTTCGTCTCCACCCTTGCCCGCAACCAGGTCACGGCCATGCTCGTGTCGGGCATGGTACTGATGATGCCGGTAGTCCTCCTCTCCGGCCTTATCTTCCCGATCGAGGGCATGCCCGCCTTCCTCCGTTGGCTATCGGCGCTCATCCCCGCCCGCTGGTACATCAGCGCCGTCAAGCGACTCATGATCGAGGGCGCCCCCGTCGCCTTCATCGCCAGGGAAGCCCTTGCCCTCGCCTGCACGGGCGCGGTACTCGTGCTCCTCAGCGTCAAAAACTTCAAAAACAGACTCGCGTGAAAACCCTCCCCTTCCTCCTCGAAAAAGAGTTCAAGCAAATGGCGAGGCACCTCTTCCTCCCCAAGATGTTCATCATCTTCCCCGTCATCATGACCCTCCTCCTCCCCTGGGCGGCCGACCCCTCCATCGACAACATCCCCCTCGCCCTCGTCGACCGCGACGCCTCCCCCCGGTCCCTCCGCCTGGCGCGCGCCCTCACCGCCACGGGCGACTTTCGCCTGGCCACCCGTCCCCCCTCCTTCCCCCTTGCCCTGGAGGACATCAGCGCCGGCCGCGCCGAAATCATCCTGGAGATACCCCCGCGCTTCTCCGCCGACCTCCAGCGCGAGGGACGCGCCACCCTCCTCATCGCCGCCAACGGCGTCAACGGCACCCGCGGGGGACTCGCCGCCGCCGCCCTCGCCACCCTCGTCGGGGAAACCGCCGGCGGCAACCCCCTCCCCCTGCAACTCCACACCCTCCAGCGCTTCAACCCCACGGCCGACTACAAACCCTTCATGATCCCCGCCCTCCTCGTCATGCTCATGACGCTCCTTTGCGGCTTCCTCCCGGCCTTAAACATCGTCGGCGAAAAGGAAAGCGGCACCATCGAGCAAATCAACGTCACCCCCGTCGGCAAATTCACCTTCATCGCCGCCAAGCTCATCCCCTACTGGCTGCTGGGCGCCGTCATCCTCGCCTACGGCATCCTGCTGGCCAACCTCTTTTACGGCCTCACCCCCGCCGGCAGCATCGGGACGATATACCTTTTCGCCCTCCTTTTCGTGCCGGGCATCGCGGGCATGGGACTCATCGTCTCCAACCACTCCGCCACCATGCAGCAAGCCATGTTCGTGATGTTTTTTTTCCTGATTCTTTTCCTGTTAATGAGCGGCTTCTTCTCTCCTGTCGAGAGTATGCCCGCCTGGGCGCGCGCCATCGCCGCCTGCAACCCGTTAAAATACTTCGTGCAAGCCATCCGCGCCGTTTACCTCAAGGGCAGCGCCGCCGCCGACCTCCGCGAACAGCTCCTCGCCCTCGCCGCCTTCGCCCTCCTCACCAACGCCTGGGCGGTGTGGAGCTTCCGCAAATCGAGTTAAACGCGACAATTTTAGTGGCACCCGCCACCAGCCACGGGACGTGAAAACCACCTCCCGCCCTTCTCTTTTCGGTCTGTTTGCGTTAAAAAGTCTTTGCTTGGGAACTTTTTTTCGATTTTACGACCTGTTTTCGCATCCATTTTTCGGAACACACGTATAAATTCGACTAAAATGATCGGAGCGGAACAAAGAATGAAACAATAAATTAGATCGATGAAACATTTGAACATGAAGGATTTTCTTCCCGATGCGTACGCGGGAACACCACAAGAAAACACGAGAGTACCGGCTTGCCGGTACAGCGGACAACGCGGAAAACACTGTAGAGACGTAGCATGCCACGTCTCAAAACACGTAAAGCTATTTGCACTGGTCGCGATCTTGGCCCTTGCCGGATCCTGCACGACAAACGTACGCGAGGGCTACCCCGCCATTGGCGACGGGGAGCACCTCGTCACCCTATCCTTCACCGTCCCCGGCTCGCCGGCCACCCGCGCGATGGACGAAGAAGCCGTTGAAACCATCGACGTGCTCCTCTTTGACCCGTCAACTGACAACATCGTTTATCGCGCCATCGGCACCAAACCCGTCTCCAACCAATTCACCGTGAAACTGCCGGCCAACACCTATAATATAGTGCTACTGGCCAACGCCCGCGACATGATCCCCGCCGCGTACCCGCCCGCCACCACCGACGCCTCGTTCACCAACGACACGCGACAGGACGTCCTCGCCGCCATCACCAAAAGCATAGCCCCCGTCGGCGGCAACTGGTGGCCGGCCACCTTCGACCGTATTCCAATGTGGGGCTACAGTAATGGTTTCGTGGTCGGCACCTCCAGCCCCACCATCAACCTCACCCGGATGATCGCCAAAATAGACATCACCGTGGACGACAAGGTAACCGACTTTTGGCTCAGAAACGTCCGCCTCTACAACTACAGCACCGCCGGCCATGTCGCCCCCGCCGCCCTTCCCCCTACCGCCCCCGCCGACAGCCGGTACGCCGGCTACGACATCACCCAGTGGAACAACATCCCCGCCGGCATCAAGGCCTACGCCCCTCACCTTTCCACCGGCGTCAAGGCCACGGACGACTACATCATCTACATCGCCGACCTCTCCAACACCAAGGACATCGTCGAGTACAAGGATAATATTTACGCCTTCGAATCCGCCGCGGGCGTGACGTATCCCGCCGCCGGCTGGAAACAAAACACCTGCCTGGTCATCGGTGGCTACTATCAAAGCACCGCCTACCCCACCTACTACCGCGTAGAATTTAAAAACGCCGTGGACGCCCTCCTTCCCCTCCTCCGCAACCACCGCTACACCGTCACCATCACCGGCGTCTCCGCCAACGGCTACCCGACGCCCGAAGAGGCCTACAACAACCTCCCGTCCAACATCACCGTCCAAATCACCGCGTGGAACGAGGGTGGCCTGGACGACATCACTTTCGACCCACAGCACCACCTGGCCGTCGACGAAAACACCCTCTCCTTCTACACCGGCGGCGGCCAGCGGACGATGGAAGCCGTCACCGACTTCCCCGCCGGGTGGAAAATCGAGAAGGACGCCGCCTACGACTGGTTCACCGTTACCCCCGCCACCCACGCCTCCACCAGCCAGCAAACCATCACCGTCACCATCCCCGGTGTCGGCGGCCCCCGCGAAGGCCACTTCTACATCGTCGCCGGCAACCTCCGGAAGATGATCACCGTGACACAAAGCGAGCTGGAGGAGTTCATGATACAGATCACCGACCTCGAGGGCCATCCCGTGAACGAACTCACCTTCGGCGCCGGCGATTACAGTGGCGGGGTACTCCCCGCCGCGAAACAATTCCGCGTGACATGGCTCCCGGTGGACGCCGATTGCGTGATGACGCTAGACCCCGTCCCCGGCATGCCCCTCTTAGTCTTTGGCGGCGACATGTCCCCCCTCACCGGCGGGTCGGCGTTCTTCACCATCCAGCCCTACGCCATGGCACCGGAAGCCGTGAATCACCTCTCCAGCCTGAAATTCACCGCCACCCGCGGCGATCAGTCCCGGGCGGCCGTCATCTACCTCGGCCAAATCAACAACTACCTCATCGCCACCCCGTCGCTATCGGGCTACGTGGCCGACGCCGACATCACCCACTCCTTCCTCGTCCGCAGCAACTTCGCGTGGAGGGCAGTGCTCGACGGGGGCGGGGCCGACCGTGATGACCTTATAAACTCGTGGTCGCACACCGGCGGCCCGAGTCCCGAGGGGGAACTTTTCGAGTTCACGCTCAATGAAATCGGGTTTCCCGCCGAGGCCACCTTCTCCTTCAAACTCCGCGAGGGCCAGACCACCGTCGGGTCGGCAACCATCAATGGCGCTCCCCCCCGCGTCACCCTGAGCAAGACGGCGTATAGCGTGAGCGACGCGGGGACATTCAACCGGGAGATCAGCATGAGCACCAACATCCCCGTCGAGCTGCTCACCGCGACGATCACCGGCCCCGGGGCGCTAGTTGGGGCATCCTGCGTGGGCGGCCCCCTGCTAAGGTTATCCTTTAACAACACGCTGACGGGTCTCACGTTCCAAGACTACGTCGTGGAAGTGGAATACGACAACCAAGTGATGGCCACCCTCACCGTGCACTTGGCCAGCCCGGACTGGCAGGAGATAGACGGCAAGCTCGTCCGAAAAGCGG
>JAIRXZ010000109.1 GCA_031267995.1 Odoribacteraceae bacterium
CGGCGCGACCGGCGTCTTCGGCGTAAAATTCCACGTCGTCCGTGAAGCGACGGGCGTATTTTACCGCTTCCACGGCGACGCGGAGGACGTCCCCCGGCGTCATTTTCAGCTTTTCCCGCACGTGCCAGGGGGACACGCCGATGCCCGTGTGTATCCGTCCCCGGCGCGCGTGCTCGAGGGACGCAACGGCGGCGTCGATGTCGCTCTTGATGGCGCGGGTGAGGGCGCAGATGACCGGGGCGCTGACGGCGCGGGAGATTTCCACCACCGACCGGAAGTCGCCGGGGCTGGAGGCCGGGAAGCCTGCCTCGATCACGTCCACGCCCAGCCTCTCCAGCTGACGCGCTACCTCGATCTTCTCGACGGTGTTGAGCTGGCAACCCGGTACTTGCTCGGCGTCTCTGAGGGTGGTGTCAAAAATGTAAATTCTTTCCATCGGTTTCGGTTTTTTGTTTCGCGGGGTCATTCTTTCGTTTCATGGTTTCGTTCCTTCGTTTCACGGTTTCGTTTTTTCGTTTCATGGTTTCGTTTTTCGTTTCACGGCTTCATCTTTTCGTTTCATGGTTTTGTTCTTTTATTTTGCTACTTCGTTCCTTTGTTTCATGGTTTCGTTCCTTCGTTTCACAATTTCGTTCCTTCGTTTCACTGTTTCGTTCTTGGCACAAAAAAAAGACCTCTCTCGTCCGAGAAAGGCCTTTCATTCATTTTTCGATAATCTACACGCCTTTCCCTTTCCACCTCGATAGTAGAGCAAGTAGAAGAGAGATTTGGAAGATCAGCGAGTTTGTCATTTGATTTGCCTTGTTCGGCGGCAAATGTACGCGTCCATCGCGCAATTTTCCAAACATTTCCCGGTTTTTTATTCGCAAGAGGCGAGGCCAGAAGTGCCACTTGCGGATAGAAAAGGCGAGCGGAGGGAAGACGCAGACATGGAACGATGACTGGAAGGATAAAAACCGCTTCCACCGCACATGTAATGAAAGGTATCACGCAAGATAAAACCCATTTCACGTGGGATGCTCCCGGATCTCACGCAGAAAGCTTTCTATCTCGCACGATATGGAAATTATCTCTCGAGAGATAAAACTCATCCCACGCGAGACAAAACCGCCCCTCCTCGCGAAGCGAGAAAACCCTCCTTTAAATCTTGATTTTCAACTTTTGTCCGGGCTTCAGGCTCTTGGCCTTATCCGCGGAAATACCGTTCCAGCGCATGATGTCGTCGTTCGACACCCCGGGGAACTTCCGGGCGATCGTCCACAAATTCTCCCCCTGCCGCACGGTATACATCGTGAACTCGCCATCCGCCAGGGGAGCAACCGCCGTGCCGGCAACCGTGCCGGAAAACTTGGCGCCAGCGAGGGCGGTGTATCGAGCCACCTTGTCCGGGGCGACGTACACCGTCAGCTTCTGCCCGACGCGAATCAGGTTCCCGGTCAGGTTGTTCCAGTACTTCAAGTCGGCCAGGCGGACGTTAAACTTGATGGCAATTCCCCCCGGCACGTCGCCGCTCCTCACCGTGTAGGTGATCTTGGCCTTGTTGCCCGGGGGCGCCGGGGCGTAATTCCGGACGCGAGCGCGGGGGTCGACCGTGCGGTCGTTGTCATTAAAATAGTGGTCGCGGCGATGGGCGAAAATCGTATCCTGCCGGTCGATAAAATCGCCCACCCGGTGGTACGGCAACCGCAAGGCGTACGCGCGGCCGAACCCGGCGGGAATCACGTCGCCGCGGTACTGCGGATTGAGGTCGCGCAACTCCTCGGTGGAGATGTCCAGGAGGGTAGAGACCTGGTCGAAGTGCAGCGCCGTGGTGATCGAGACGCTGTCGCACAGGGGGGGAAGGGTGTTCGCCAGGGGTTGGATGCCGTGCTTGTCGTGGTAATTGAAGATGTACGTGGCCGCGATGAAGGCGGGCACGTAGCCGCGCGTTTCACGCGGGAGATGGTAGTAGATGCTCCAGTAATTCCGTTGGTTGCCGGAGCGACGGATGGCCTTGTTCACGTTGCCCGGGCCGCAGTTGTAGGCGGCAATCACGAGGAGCCAGTCGTTATAAATGGCGTAGAGGTCTTTCAAGAAGTGCACGGCCATCTCCGAGGAGCGCAGGGGATCGCAACGTTCGTCGACGAAGGAGTTGATTTCGAGCTTGTACATTTTTCCCGTCGATAGCATGAATTGCCACAGGCCGCAAGCCCCCGCGGAGGAGCGGGCGCGCGGGTTGAGGGCGCTTTCGATTACCGGCAGGTATTTGAGTTCGTGGGGCAAGCCCTCCCGTTCCAGCGCCTCCTCGAATATCGGGAAGTAGTATTCGCTCAATCCCAGCATGGTGGCCACTTGCTCGCGGCGCTTGACGGCGTACAGTTCGATGAAGTTGCGGACGATGCCGTTGTACGATAACGGGATGACCGAGGGGATCGAGTCCAGGCGCGACAGGTAGGTTTCATCGGCCACCAGCGGGAATTCCGCCGGCATCTCCACGGTGTCCGCGTGATACCTGTTGGCGGGACTTTTCCCGGCGTACCACTTGACGTACAACTCGTCCAGCATCCGCGCGAAGTCGCCCGGCGTCTCCCCCGCCGCGAGGAGCGGGGTGTCCACCCGCGTCGAATCCACCGCCGCTCGGGCGCTTCCTATAAACACGTTCACGATCATGCATGCAAACAACACTTTTCCTCTCATTCATCAAAATCTTAAGGTTAACGAAATGCCGGCGTGACTGCCCGCGCGGGGATCAAAGCCGGCGGAGGGGAGCACGCGCAGGGAGAGATCGTCCGATATTTCGTACTCGTAAAAATGGGCAAACACGGTGGCGTCCAGTATCTGGATCATGTAAATTCCCCCCATCACGATCAGCAGCAAATCCCTGTCTCGCTTGAAATTATTTTTTCCATCCTTCAACATCGTCTGGAAACGTTGCGGGTTGATGTTTTCCGCCGATCCCCCCGGTTTGAAGAGCTTGTCCCACGTGTTCGGACGCGGGTAGGGGAGATCCGGGTCGGCGGCTTTCGCGTTCATGTACTGCGTGTAGCCCACGAAGGCCTCCCGGTATGTTTTGTAAAATCGCTGGTTCCAGTCGAACCCGTAGACAGCGGCGCCGGCTCCCCCGTAGAGGATCGGCAATTTCCACCAGTGGCCGTTGTAAATTTGGCCGAGTCCCGGCAACCCCATCGCCATGAAGGTGGCCTTGCGCGGGGAGTGGGGTTTCTTCTCCTTGATTTTGACGGAGACCACCTGCGTGCCGCCGAAAGTCCCGCCCGCCGCGGAGGTCAACGTGCCAACAAGGGTATCCCCGCCGGCCACCGGGGAGGCTACCCCCCGCGCGGCGGACGAGATAATGACCGCGAGTAACAGTACTTTTAGGAGTTTATTCATTCAATTCGTGCTAACAACGGGGCGCCGTCAATCGTTCAAACGATCCAGCAGGGCGACGATGCGTTCCAGCTCGGCGTCGGAGCGGAAGGATATCTCTATTTTCCCCCGCCCCGCCTCGTCGCGCTTCAGCCCCACCTTCGTGTCGAAGCGGCGGGAGAGGTGCGCCTGCAGGTCGGCGTAATCGGTTGCCGGCTTGTTTTTCTCCACCTTGGCGGCCTCTTTATCCACCTTGGCGGCCTTGGGGAGGCTCAGTTCCCGCGCGATCTCCTCCACCTTGCGCACCGAAAAGTCGAACTTCAAGATTTGCTCGAAAATCATCTGCTGGGTATCGGGATCCTCCACCCCCATCAACGCCTTGGCGTGCCCCATCGTGATCTCCCGTTCCTTGAGCGACAGTTGCACCGTTGCCGGCAAGCGCAGCAGGCGCAGGTAGTTGGCGATGGAAGCGCGCTTTTTTCCCACGCGTTCGCTGAGGGCATCCTGCGTCAGGTCGCACTCGTCGATCAGCCGCTGGTAACCGAGCGCCTCCTCTATCGGGTTCAGGTTTTCGCGTTGGATATTCTCGATCAGCGCCATTTCGAGGACTGCCCTCTCCTCCACCGTCCGGATGTACGCGGGAATCGTCGTCAGACCGGCCATTTTAGCGGCGCGGTAGCGACGTTCGCCGGCGATAATCTCGTACTGCCCCTCCCCTATCTCCCTCACCGTGATGGGTTGCACGAGGCCGATGGACTTGATGGAGGCGGCCAGCTCGCTCAACGCCTCCTCGTCAAAACTCTTCCTCGGCTGACCGGGATTGGGGCGGATGTCCGTCAGGTTCAACTCCTCCTGCGAGGTGGGCGAACCTTCTCCCCTCGTCTTGGACTCCCTCCCGGCATCCTCCAGCAATGCCCCTAAACCCCTTCCTAACGCGCTTTTTTTTGCCATATCTTATGCTTTAGTCTGTTCTTTTCCCGGCGCCTCGTTGGCCTTTTGTTTTTCCAGCAGCTCGTTGGCCAGGCTCAGGTAGTTCACCGACCCGCGGCACTCGGCGTCGTACAGGATCACCGGTTTACCGAAACTCGGCGCCTCGGCCAGCTTGACGTTCTGCTGGATGTAGGTGTCGAACACCATCTTGTCGAAATGCTTCTTCACCTCCTCCACCACCTGGTTGGAGAGGCGCACCCGCGAGTCGTACATCGTCAGCACGAAGCCCTCGATCCGCAGCTCGGTGTTGAGGCGCTTTTGGATAATCTTGATCGTGTTCAGCAACTTGCCCAGCCCCTCCAGGGCGAAATACTGGCACTGCACCGGGATAATCACCGAATCGGCAGCCGCCAGCGAGTTCACCGTGAGCAGCCCCAGCGAGGGCGAGCAATCGATCAATATATAGTCGTACTGATCCCTCACCCGCGCCAGCACGCGCGTCAGCACGCGCTCCTTTTCGGGGAGATTCAGCATCTCCAGCTCGGCGCCCACCAGGTCGATATTCGAGGGCAGCAGGGAGAGGTTCTCCACCTCCGTTTTGAGGATGGCCTTCTCCGTCTCCACGCCATCCACCAGGCACTCGTAAATTGTCGCCTCCAGGCTTTTGAGGTCGTACCCGACTCCCGTCGTGCTATTTCCTTGCGGATCAGCGTCCACCAGCAACACTTTCTTATCGAGCACGGCCAGGCTCGCGGCCAGGTTCACGGAGGTTGTCGTCTTGCCCACCCCCCCTTTTTGGTTTGCTATCGCTATGATTTTCGACATACAAATTACTGTTTTCGTTCGTGTGGTAAAAGTACAACTAAAATGGAGATTCCCCCGGTCTTTGCCTGATTATTTAATAACAACGGCCCCCTTTTTACTACCAAACGCTACCTTCGCGGGAGGTTTTAACGAAAGAAAAAGATCATGAAAACACTCGCTAACAAGATCATGGATTCGCTCGCCTCGTTTGCCCGACCGGAGAAGGCTGCCTTCCTCCCCCGCTTCTTCAAGTGCGGCGAGGGGCAGTACGGCGAGGGCGATCAATTCATCGGGGTGATGGTGCCCGACGCCCGCCGGGTCGCCAAAACGCACGAGGAGGCCGACGCCGGCACCCTGCTCGAACTCCTCCTCTCCCCCGTCCACGAGCATCGCCTGACAGCCCTGCTGATCCTCGTGCTGCAGTTTAAAAAACGCCGGGGGGACGACGAGCGGGAGGCTATCGTCAACTTTTACATCGAGCACGTCGACCGCGTGAACAATTGGGATCTCGTCGATCTCTCTTGCTATAACATCTTAGGCCCCTGGCTGGAGCATCGCGACAGGGGGTTGCTTCACGACTGGGCGCGTTCCGGCCACCTGTGGCGGCAGCGCGTGGCGATGGTCACTTGCATGCACTTCGCTCGCGGGGGCGACAGCGAGGGGTGTTTCGCCATTGCCGACATTCTCCTGCATCACCCGCACGATCTCATTCACAAGGCTGTCGGGTGGATTCTCCGCGAAGTCGGCAAGCGCGACCGTCCCGCGTTGGACACCTACCTCCTCCCCCGCTACCGCCAAATGCCCCGCACGATGTTGCGATACGCCATCGAACGGCACGATGCCGCCGAGCGACGCGCCTTCCTCGCCGGCACGCGTGGCGATGAGTGATTTATTTGCAAGGAAGACGAGAGCGCGCGGGCGCCCTTTTCCTCGTGTACCCCCCTACGCATACCACGACGATAACAATGATGCTGTAGGGGCGCACCTGCGTGTGCGCCCTCTCCCCCGCACGTGCATCCCAATGATAACACCGGCAAAACCGTAGGGGCGAATAATTATTCGCCCTCACCGCCTGTAAGGAAAACACGTCGAGAGCGCACACGCGGGGAAGGGCGAATAATTATTAGCCCCAACAGCATACGCCAATGGCTTAGACAAGCTCAGCCACCGTGGCTGTGGCTTCAACAAGCCCACCACCACTACGGTGGCTGAGCCTGTCGAAATCCTACCGGTGGCTGAGCCACCGCGTCAGCCACTACCACTACGGTGGCTGAGCCTGTCGAAGCCCAAACAACAAAAGCCAACTCTTTGTGTAGAGACGTAGCGTGCTACGTCTCCCGCGCCGGGCAGCCCCTCCCCCTCGCCCACCCGCCACCACAAAACGAAACTCCCCCGGGGCGTTCCTTTTTGCCGTCGCGGATCAAAGGCCCAGGGGAGCAGTTCACCTGCAGAGCGGAAACTGCCGGGTGAACGTCGATGAAATATAATTAACAGACGAAGTTGCTGGGGAGGGATAAGCGAGCCGGAAAGTTTCTCGCACCGGGAGAGTCATGCACCAGGGACAAGAAAGGACGCGTGTTTTAGAAAGCAATCACGTACCAGGGACAAGGGAGGACGCGTGTCCAGAAAAACAGACGCGCGCCGGGGAGACGGCGCGCGCCTTTGGGGAAGCAGCCCTGGACGGTCACTCCTTCGCGGCGTTCTGCTCGGCGTGAATCCGTTCCACTTCCTGGCGGTGTTGCTCGACGGCGCGGACATGTTCCTCGAACTCCTCGTGGTGCTGGCGGTCGAGGATGGCGATGAGATCGGCGGTGGTTTTAGGCATCGAGAAGACGGTGAACTCGCCGAACTTCGGCTCGTCGTCCACGTGCTT
>JAIRXZ010000078.1 GCA_031267995.1 Odoribacteraceae bacterium
CCCGCCCGTGGTTTTCGAGCCGCCTTGTCCGGGGACAAAACCACACCCGGGCTTTTCGAGCAGCAACTTCCCGGAACAAAACCCCGTCCGGGGGTGGATAACACCGTAGGGGCGAATAATTATTCGCCCCCGGGAGGATCAAGCGGGAAACGGTGCGGGAATCGAAATAATGATCGGGGATAATGCCGGGGCGATCGGAACGAACGTCGGGATGATCGGAACGAACATCGGGACGATCGATACAAACATCTGAACGCTCGTTATAAACATCGAGGCAACGGCTACAAACATTAATGCAACGGGCATGAATAACGAAAACGAGCGGGGAGCCTGTCCCGCCCGTTCTCGTGTTCATGTTCTTTTCCGTGTTTATGTTTGTCCCCGCGGTGGTTTTCGCGTGGGACTCCGCGTTCGCGTCGCCGTTCACTCCTGCAGTTTGGCTTTCAGGTACTCGCGGTTGAGCCTGGCGATGTGCTCGATGGAGATTTTCTTGGGACACTCCGATTCGCAGGCGCCGGTATTGGTGCAGTTACCGAACCCGAGTTCGTCCATCTTGGCGACCATCGCCCTGGCGCGGCGAGCGGCCTCGATCTTCCCCTGCGGGAGAAGCGCCAGCTGGGAAACCTTGGCGGAGACAAAGAGCATCGCCGAGGAGTTTTTGCAGGTGGCCACGCAAGCGCCACACCCGATGCAGGCGGCGGCGTCCATGGCCTCTTCGGCCTTTTCGTTGGCGATGGGGATGGCGTTTCCGTCGGGCACGCCGCCGGTGGTGACGGAGACGTAGCCGCCCGCCTGGAGGATTTTCTCGAAGGCCTGGCGGTCGACGATCAGGTCTTTGATGACCGGGAACGCCCCGCTGCGCCAGGGTTCAACGGTGATGGTCTCCCCGTCTTTGAAGCGGCGCATGTGTAGTTGACAGGTGGTTACCTCGTCGTCGGGGCCGTGCGCGCGACCGTTGATAAAGAGGCTGCACATGCCGCAGATCCCCTCGCGGCAGTCGTGATCGAAGGCGACGGGTTCTTTGTTTTCGCTGACGAGTTGTTCGTTGAGGATATCCAGCATTTCGAGGAAGGAGGTGCCGCCCGAAACGTCGTGGATTTTATATGTTTCAAAGTTCCCCTTGGCTTTGGCGTTTTTCTGCCGCCAAACTTTGAGGGTCAGTTCTTTCAGGATTTTATCTGACATGGCTTCAGCTTTACTTGTTGTGGTTTACTTGTAGGATCGTTGGGCGATTTGGATGTTTTCGTAGGCGAGGGGTTCCTTGTGCAGGAGGGGTTCCGCGCCCTCGCCGGCGTATTCCCAGGCGGAGACGAAGCGGAAGCGGTCGTCGTCGCGTTTGGCCTCGCCCTCCTCGGTGACCGATTCGAGGCGGAAGTGGCCGCCGCAGGACTCCGCGCGTTCCAGGGCGTCGCGGGTGATGAGGGCGGCCAGTTCGAAGAAGTCGGCGACGCGCCCGGCTTTTTCGAGTTCGTTGTTCATGGCGGTAAATTCGCCGGTGACGCGGAGGTCGCGGTAAAATTCCTGTTCGAGTTCCCGGATTGTTTGGAGAGCTTCCCGGAGTCCCTCGGCGTTCCTGGCCATGCCGGCGTGATCCCACATGATATGTCCCAAGTGCTTGTGGAAGTGGTCGGGGGATTTTGTTCCCTTGATATCGTAGAGGGCGCGGAGGCGGTTGGTGACGCGCTTTTCGGCCTCTTCAAATTCGGGGGTGGCGGTGCTGACGCGCGGCGTCTGGATCTCCTTGGCGAGGTAGTCGCCGATGGTGTAGGGGAGGATGAAGTAGCCGTCGGCCAGCCCTTGCATGAGGGCGGATGCCCCCAGGCGGTTGGCGCCGTGGTCGGAGAAATTACACTCGCCGATGGCGTAGAGGCCTGGGATGGTGGTCATCAGGTTATAGTCTACCCAGAGGCCTCCCATGGAGTAGTGGATGGCGGGGTAGATCATCATGGGGTTTTTGTAGGGGTTGACGGCGGTGATTTTCTCGTACATCTGGAAGAGGTTTCCGTAGCGTTTGCGGATGGTCTCCTCGCCCAGCCGGTCGATGGCGTATTTAAAGTCGAGGAACACGGCCTTGCCGGTGTTGTTGACCCCGAATCCGGCGTCGCAGCGCTCTTTGGCGGCGCGGGAGGCCACGTCGCGGGGGACGAGGTTGCCGAATGCCGGGTAGCGGCGTTCAAGGTAGAAGTCGCGTTCCGCGTCGGGGATATCGTTGGCGCTGAGGGTTCCCGCTTGCAGCTTTTCGGCGTCCTCTTTTTTCTTGGGCACCCACACGCGTCCGTCGTTGCGGAGGGATTCGGACATGAGTGTCAGCTTACTTTGCTGGTCGCCATGCACGGGGATGCAGGTGGGGTGTATTTGCACGAAGCAGGGGTTCCCGAACAGCGCGCCCCGCTTGTAGGCTTGCCAGGCGGCGCTGACGTTGCATCCCATCGCGTTGGTGGATAGGAAGAAGACGTTCCCGTAGCCGCCCGTGCCGAGCACCACGGCGTGCGCCCCGAAGCGCTCGATTTTCCCCGTGACGAGGTCTCTGGCGATCACTCCCCTGGCTTTGCCGTCGATGACGACGATGTCGAGCACCTCGTGCCGCCCGTAAACCTTGACGTTCCCGTTCTTGATCTGCCGGTTGAGCGCGCCGTAGCACCCGAGCAGGAGCTGTTGCCCCGTTTGCCCGCGGGCGTAGAAGGTGCGGCTCACCAGGGCGCCGCCGAAGGAGCGGTTATCGAGCAACCCGCCGTAATCGCGGGCGAAGGGGACGCCTTGCGCGACGCACTGGTCGATGATGGCGCCGCTGACCTCCGCCAGGCGGTAGACATTGGCTTCGCGTGCGCGATAGTCGCCTCCCTTGATGGTTTCGTAGAAGAGGCGATAGACGGAATCGTTATCGTTCTGGTAGTTTTTAGCGGCGTTGATGCCTCCTTGCGCGGCAATGGAGTGGGCGCGACGGGGCGAGTCCTGGTAGCAGAAGGAGAGGACGTTGTAGCCAAGTTCCGCCAGGCTGGCGGCGGCCGATCCTCCCGCCAGTCCCGTGCCGACGACGATGACGTCCAATTTCCTCTTGTTGGCCGGGCTAACCACGCCGATGTGGGCTTTGTGATTCGACCATTTTTCGCTAAGTGGCCCTTCCGGTATTTTCGCGTTTAATGTATTCATCAGTCAAAGATTTAAGGAGTTATGAAGCGGGTGGGATCACTTCCCAAGTCCCAGCAGGAAGTAGATCGGGATGATGCTGAAGCCGGTGCCGACGACGATGGCAAAGAGGTTGCCGATGATGGTCATCCGCTTCCGCCAGACCTTGTTGCTCAGCCCGACGGATTGGAAGGCCGACCCGAAGCCGTGGGAGAGGTGCAGCCCGAGGAGGATGCCGCCGAGCATGTAGAGGAGGCAATAGAGAACGCTCTCCCTGAACAAGCTGGAGACGAGGGCGTAGGTATTTTCCAGGCCGCTGATTGGCTCCGGCGCGAGCAGGGGATCGCCGCTGATCTTGATTTTCCACCAGAAATTCCACAGGTGAAGCAGCAGGAACACGAGGATCATCGCGCCCAGGATATACATGTTCCTGGACGTCCACGAGGCGTTCCCCGATTGGTCGCGGCGGGCGTATTTGACGGGGCGCGCCGCCCTGTTTTGCAGGGTCAGCCAGGAGGCCAGCACGATGTGGAGGGCGAAGCCCAGCGCCAATATCGGCTCGATGACCCTGACCACGGGGTTGGTGGCCATGAAGTGGCATACTTCATTGAAGATGTGCCCGCTACTGTCCACGATGAGCATCAGGTTAGCCGTCAAGTGCACGCATAAAAACGAAATAAGGAAAAAGCCCGACAAACTCAACATGGTCTTTTTCCCGATAGATGAAGTAAAGAAACTACTCATGATTATGCTCTTTTTAGAAAATTCAAATGCGGAGCAAAAGTATCTTTTTTTCCGCAACCTCCCGCGGTGGCGTCTATTTTAAATTCATTCTAAGTTGACACTGTCAGACACTCCCGCGGGCGCGAACGGGGCGACGGGCGAGAGAATTTGAAACGCGAACGGGGGAATTCCTCCTCTCGCGCGCGTGTGTATACTATTGTGACGCGAAAAGTGAAACCCGTGATAGCATAAATGAAATCCATTTATGCTATCACGGTTTCCATTTATGCTATCACGGGTTTTATTTATGCTATCACGGTTTTCATTTATGCTATCACGGTTTTCATTTATGCTATCACGGTTTTCATTTATACTATCACGGTTTTCATTTATGCTATCACGGTTTTCATTTATGCTATCACGGTTTTCATTTATGCTATCACGGTTTTCATTTATGCTGTCACGGGTTTCATTTATGTTATCATGGAGTTCATGTATTAATAAATGTATGTCGGTTGTTAATAAATATGTTGTCCCGTTGTGTTGCCGCGTACCGTCTACCGGGTGTCCCATCTCGTGCTTCCCCGCCGGTCGGCGCGGGTGCATGTTTTTTAGAGTTATGCCGAGGATAAACAGCCCCAGCGCGGTAGCGCGGAAACAAACACGAATCTTGTCATAATACTTTTCATAATGCCTGAAAATGTACAATTTAAATCCAAAGAGCCCCCCGTTTGCTCGACCACCAAGTGGCCGTAAAAAAAAGAGCGCCCCGCCCCCTCCGAAATAAAATTTCGCGGGGAGATTTGGGGCAATCGTAATTTATTGTATCTTCGTCCGGCGAGTTGAAAGGGGAGCTGAACGATTGAATTGAATTAGAAAACAGACAATATGATCAAAACATTGAATAGACGCGAGGCGCTCCCGGTAGCGAGTTGGCGCGGTGCGCTGGTCGCGATCCTCCTGTTGTTAGCGGGCATCGCGCCGGGACACGCGGAAACAGCCAGGGAACAACCGCCGGCCGAGCCTTCGAAGCACTTCACCCTGGAGGACTTCACGATCAAGGGCACCTTCTACGCCCGCCGGCCGAGCGGCATGAAACCCCTCGCCGACGGGGAGCACTACATCATGATCGAGTCCGGCGGCAAGCGCCTGGTGCAGTACAGTTACCTGAGCGGCAAGGCCGTAGACACCCTGGTAGACCTCACCGGCGCGCGATACAAGGACGCCCCCGCCATCGAGGACTACGCCATCAGCCCGGCCGGCACCCACGTGTTGCTCTGCACGCGTCGCACCTCCATCTACCGCCGATCATTCACGGCGGAGTACTACATCTTCGACTTCAGGAACCGCCAGCTCAAGCCCTTATCCGCCGGCGGTCGGCAGCGGGTAGCCACCTTCTCGCCCACGGGAGCGCGCATCGCCTTCGCCAGGGACAACAACCTCTTCATCCACGACCTGCGCTTCGGCTCTGAGTTACAGATCACCAAGGACGGCAAGTTCAACGAAATCATCAACGGCACGCCCGACTGGGTGTACGAGGAGGAGTTCGGCTTCAACCGCGCCTTCGAGTGGGCGCCCGATGACTCCTCGATCGCCTACATCAAGTTCGACGAATCGCGGGTCAAGATCTTCGGCATGACCATCTTCAAGGGACTCGCCCCCCCCATCGAGGCAAGCGCCACCTACCCCCTCACCTACTCCTATAAATACCCGAAAGCCGGCGAGGAAAACGCCCGCGTCAGCGTCCACGTCTACAACCTCGAGGAGCGGGTAACCATCCGCGTCGACATCGGCGAGGAGGACATCTACCTCCCCCGAATCCGCTGGACAACAGACCCGCGACGCCTCGCCATCATCCGCCTCAACCGCCTTCAAAACAAGATGGAAATCCTCCTGGCCAACGCCCGCGTCGGCAGCGTCACGCTACTCTACCGCGAGGAAAACGCCCGCTACATCGCCGAGGAGCACCTCGACAACCTCACCTTCCTCGACGACGGCCAGCACTTCGTCATCAGCAGCGAAAAAAGCGGCTACTCCCACCTTTACCTCTTTGAAATGAGCGGCAAAGAGAAGCAAGCCATCACCGCGGGCGACTACGACGTCACGGCCTTCCACGGCCACGACGCCAAGCGTAAACTCTTCTACTACACCTCCCACGAGGTCTCCCCCCTTCAAAGCCACGTCTACTCCATCGACCTCAAAGGCAAGAAAACGCGCCTCACCCCCGCCCGCGGTTGGAACACCGTCGCCTTCAGCGCCGCCTTCAACTACTACACAGTCACCTCCTCCAGCGCCGACGCCCCGCCGGTAACCGCCCTCCACGCCTCCGGCGGCAAAACCATCCGGGTGCTCGAAAACAATGACACCCTCAGGAAAAACCTGGCGCAATACGCCGTCGCCCGCCGCGAGTTCGTGCAAGTGCCGGCAGCCGACGGGAAGACGATGCTCAACGCCTGGATCATGAAGCCGGCAAACTTCGACCCCTCGCGCGCTTACCCCGTGATGATCACCCAGTACAGCGGCCCCAACTCCCAGGAAGTACGCGACGAATGGGCGCTCGACTGGACGCAATACCTCGCCCAGGAGGGCTTCATCATCTTCAGCATCGACCCGCGAGGGACGGCCGCCCGCGGCGAAGAATTTCGCAAATGCACCTACATGCAGCTCGGCAAGCTCGAAAGTGACGACCTCCTCGCCGCCGCCCGCTGGCTGGGCGCTCTCCCGCACGTCGACGCCGGCAAGATAGCCATCTGGGGCTGGAGCTACGGCGGTTTCATGGCCTCGCTCTGCCTGATGAAGGGGCAAAACCTCTTCGCCGCCGCCATAGCCGTGGCGCCGGTCACGCACTTCCGCTTCTACGACAGCATCTACACCGAACGCTTCATGCGCCGACCCTCGGACAACCCATCCGGCTACGACGACAACGCCCCCCTCAACCAAACCAAGCAGATGACAGGCCGCCTCCTCCTCTGCCACGGGACGGCCGACGACAACGTCCACGTGCAGAACACCCTCGAACTCGCCGAAGCCCTGGTGCAAGCCAACAAACCCTTCGACATGCAAATCTACACCAACCGCGACCACGGCATCCGCGGCGGCATGACGCGCCACCACCTCTACTCCAAATTCACCCGTTTCCTCCAGGAAATGGCAAACAACAACACCCATTAAAATCAAAACAACATGAACAAAACGATCACCGAACTGAACCCGAAAGAGTTGTGGGAAAACTTCCACGCCCTCACACGCGTCCCCCGTCCCTCCCACCACGAGGAGCAAGCCCGCGCCTTCATCATGCAATGGGCTAAAGACCACGGCATCCGCGCTGAAATCGACGGAGGCAACAACATCCTCATGAGCAAACCGGCAACCCCCGGCATGGAAAACCGCGCCGGCGTCATCCTCCAGGGACACCTCGACATGGTACCGCAGAAGAACCGCGACAAGGTGCACGACTTCACCAAAGACCCCATCGACGCCCGCGTGCAAGGCGAATGGGTCGTCGCCGACGGCACCACCCTCGGCGCCGACAACGGCATCGGCCTGGCAGCGGCAATGGCCGTCCTCACCTCCAAGGACATCCCCCACGGCCCCCTCGAAGTCCTCGTCACCGCCACCGAAGAAACCGGGATGGTAGGCGCCAACGCCATACGCCACAACTGGTTGAAGGGCGACATCCTCATCAACCTCGACTCCGAAACCGAAGGCGAACTCTACGTCGGCTGCGCCGGTGGCATCGACGGCAGCGTGCACTTCCGCTACCCCTCCGCCCCCGTCCCCGCCGGCAGCAAAGCCTTCAAACTCGGCGTCATATCCCTCAAGGGAGGGCACTCCGGCGTGGACATCCACCTGGGACGAGGCAACTCCAACAAGCTCTTCTTCCGCCTCTTCAAGACAATCGCCGGCGAACTCGACCTCCGCCTCGCCCTCCTCGAAGGCGGCGACATGCGCAACGCCATCCCCCGCGAAACCTTCGCCGTGATCACCCTCCCGGCGGCAAACGCCGGCAAGCTCGCCGCCCGCGTCAAGGAAATAGAAGCCATCTTCCGCGCTGAACTCCACGCCAAAGAACCCGACCTCGCCTGCACCGTCGAAGAAACCACCCTCCCCGCCGAAATCATCGACCTCGACGCCCAGCGCCGCCTCACCAACGCCGTCCTCGCGTGCCCCAACGGCGTCATACGCTTCATCGACTCCATGCCGGACATCGTGGAAACCTCCACCAACCTCGCCATCATCAAAATCAACCCCACCTCCGCGGAAATGCACATGCTCCTCCGCTCCTCCATCGAAACCGCCAAGATGGCTCTCGTCCAGGCCGTTCAAGCCACCTTTGA
>JAIRXZ010000089.1 GCA_031267995.1 Odoribacteraceae bacterium
CGGGCAGGCGATTGGGATCCGATCCGGCATCCAGGTTCTCCGCAACGACAAACGCGGGATCGAGGTGCCCCAGGATCGACAACAGATTCCCGTTATTGATCCGCTTCAGATCCTCCCGCGTAAACGTCGGGGCGCTACCGGTAAAACTCTCTCTCTTACGGGTAAACAGCCCCGTCACCACCACCTCCTCCAGCTGTTGCAGATCCTCCTTCAGGCGCACGCTTATCCGCGCGGGGGTGTCGCCCTCGTTTACCCCCTCCACTTTAATCTCCTGGTTCTCCATGCCCACGAACGAAAAGATCAGCGTGGCTCCCTCGCGGGGGACGGCCAGGCGGAAGCTCCCCTTCGCGTCAGTCGTCGTGCCGACGGTCGATCCCTTCACGCGGATCGTCACCCCGGGCAGCCCATCTCCCCGTTCATCCGTCACCACGCCGCTCGCCACCACGGTCGCCGGCTGTTGCGCGCTCGTTCGCGGCAGCACCAGCACGTAATCGCTCTCCTTTTGGAACGTGTACGGCAGCCCCCGCAGCACGATCTCCAGGGCATCCTCCAGGGCGACATCCCGCAGCTCGGCGGTAACCTTCGACTTCCCGTTCACGTGCAACGTGTTGTACATGAAATAGACACCGGACTGTCGTTTAATCTCCTGCAGCACCTCGTCGAGTGTTTGATTCGTGAAGCGCGCCGTCATGCGCGGCTGCGTGACCCCGCCCATCACCGGGAAGAGCAGCAGCGCGAAAAGCAGTAAATAACTACATCTCATGATAATCATCCATTTTTTCTTCATACAATACATGTTTAGACTTCATATTCTCGCCGACTCAGGGGCGAGGAAACCTCCTCGCTCCCCCCTGTTCGGTCACCTCTATGCGATTGGATTGGAGCGTGAACGTGATATCCGCCAGCCGTTCGATGGCGCGCAGCACCTCCTGCAGGGGCAAATCGCGCCCCACGGTACCCGTGAAGGGAATCCGTTGCAACCCCTCCTCGCGGTAGACGAACTCCACGTCGTACCACCGTTGCAACTGCCGCGTGATATCGCCCAGCGGCATCTCCACGAACTCGAAGGTGCGGTGAATCCACGCGATATCAATCGAAGCATCCGCGACGCTCACCTCCAGCCCCTCGCGCGTCGCCACGGCACGCGTCCCGGGCGCCAGCACCATCGTCTCTCCCCCGCCGATCACCCGCACCGAACCCTCCTCCAGCGTCGTCACCACCCGATCTTCGTCCCGGTACGCCGACACGTTAAACCTCGTCCCCAGCGCCTCCACGCGGTTGCCGGGGCTTTCGACGATAAATGGCCGCGAGCTGTCCCGCGCCACGTTAAAATAAGCTTCACCGGAAAGAAACACCTCGCGCCGCTCACCGAACGACGAGGGATACCGCAACTCGCTGTCCGCGTTCAGCCACACCTGGCTACCGTCCGACAGCACCAGGAAATACTCCCCCTTCCGCGGGATCACCAGCGTGTGAAACGCCGCCTCGTCGCCCCGTCGCCCCCGCGGGGCATCCCGGTACGACAAGCCGGCGGTGTCCCGCAACCCCTGGAACCCCAGCACCGTATCCGCGACCACCGTCCGCCCCATCGCCATCTCCCTTCCGTCCGGGAGCCTCAGGATCGCCCTCGTCTCCCCCGGCAACAGCGTCGACCACGACAGCGGCGCCGGCTCGTCACTCCCTCTCCACAACACCCCGCCGACCCACGTCGCCACCACCACCGCCACGCACGCCGCCGCACCGGTTGCCGTCGCGGCAAAACGCCTCCACCGGCGACGTCGTCCCGCCACGGCCGCGGCAATCCCGCGCGCGAGCCGTTCCCAGGCAGCCCCCTCGTCCACCCGTTCCCACGCCGCCACCCGCCGGCCGCGGCGATACGCGTCAACGGCCGCCCGCCACGCCTCCCGGTTACCCTCCGCGGCGCGCAGCCATGCCTCCCGGCGCCGTCGTTCGGCCGCCGTCAGCTGGTGGCGACAATAGGGCGCCACCCATCCCGTCCAATCTTCCGGTTCCATGCAATAAATCGTTTGCCAACCAGAAGTGGGAAAACGTCGGAATGGGTGACAAGCCCCCCACTTTTTTTTTGGAGAAAATTACCCGCGCGCCGCCGCCCCCTCCCGCCGCGCCAGCAGCAGCAGGATGATCCTCAGCGAAAACCGCAGCTGTTTGAGGGCGCGCGCGAAGTGCGTTTTGACGGTATTCACGGAGATGCCCAGCCGCTCGGCCACCTCCTTGTACTTCATATCATCCAGGACGATCATCGTGAACACGCTCCGGCACTGCCCCGGCAGCCGTTCCAGCGCCAGGTCGAGATCCTCGCGTTCCCGCGCCTGCTGGTCGCCCGAATAGTGGAAAAGTTCATCCGCCTCGTCCACCTGTTCCCTTGCCCAGCGCGCCTTTTCCCTCGCCCGCCGCAGGCTGTTGTTCCGCACGGACGAAAACAGGTACGCCCGCAGCGACCCGCTAAACGCCTCCCGTCGGCTCCGCTCCCAGAAGCTCGTGAACACCTCCTGAACCACGTCCTCCGACTCCTCGAACGAGTCCAGCAAATGCATCGCGTAGACGCACAACGGCCTGTAGTACGCGTGAAACAACTCTTTCAGTCCACCGTCATCGCCGTCATTGAGCAGCCTTATAATTGTATCTTCATCACTCGCCAGCATGGGGCAAAAGTAATAAATATAACGCCCGACGGGGCTGCCGTCCCGATTTTTCATCGCCAACGGGCGGGGCGACAGGCTGCCAACAGGCCGGCGCGTACGCCATGTCCCGCGAAACACTATATTTGTCGCGTTAAATCAATAAAAATGGTCAAACAAATACTCCTCGTGGCGCTGGGCGGGGGCGCGGGCAGCGCGCTTCGTTACCTCACATCAATGTACGCGGCCGCGCACGCGCGCGGGTTGTTCCCCCTGGGGACGTTCGCGGTGAATATTGCCGGCTGTTTCCTTATCGGCCTGCTGGTGGGGCTATCGGCGCGAGGCGGGATCATCGGCGACGACGCCAAATTGTTACTGATCACCGGCTTTTGCGGGGGATACACCACCTTCTCCGCCTTCTCCCTTGAAAATGTTACCCTGTTTCACGACGGACATTATCTCACCCTGACCGTCTACATCCTCGCCAGCGTCCTCGCGGGGGCTGTCGCGCTTTGCCTCGGGCTGCTCGCCGCGCGACAGATTCCTTGACGGTCATCTTGTTGAACCCCCGCCGGTTGCCGGCATATCTTCCCGTTTTCTTTTTGTCACCCCGTTAGTTCATGACGATCCGTTTCGCGTGCGCGATAGCGCGCGACCGCGCGTTGGCAAGCTATCGCTCGCGTGCGACGATAGGAAATCGCACGTTGGCAAGCTATCGCTCGCGGCGAATAACGTGAAAACGCGCGTGCGCGCATTATCGCACGCGAGCGATAGCTTGCCATCGCGCGTGCGCGTACCATCGCTCGCGGCGGATAACGTGAAAACGCGCGTGCGCGCATCATCGCACGCGAGCGATAGCTTGCCATTGCGCGTGCGCGTGCCATCGCTCGCGGCGGATAACGTGAAAACGCGCGGTCGCGCATCATCGCGCGAAATTAGGGTGTTGTCGTCGGGTGTCGGGGCGGGAATGTTTATACAAAAAAATACCCCGCCGGGTGGCGGGGCATGATCGGGTCGCGGTGCGTCGTCGCGCCCCTTAGAAGGTGGCTCCCAGCGAGCAAGTGACGCTTCTCGCCCCGGGAGCGGGGTCGAAGGAGGAGGTGCGGAAGATATCATTCGCGATGACGGCCACGCGGAGGGATCGCGCGCTGATCCGCGGCACGGGCACGTCGTAGGCGAGGTGGAGCGATCTGAGTTCCAGGAAGTTGTTGCTATGTCGCGTGTAGACGCGGGAGGTTGACGGTGTAGCGGCCACGGGGTCTTGTCCCGCCGGGTTCCAGCGCGAACCGGCCAGCCGGGTGGCGCTGCCTCCCGATTCCAACAGCGAGATCAGCGAGGTGGTCGTGTTGTAGTGCCCGCCAAGGCGCGCGTAGCAGGAGGCTTGGAAGGTAAAACGCCTGTAGCGAAGATGGGCGCCGAGGGTGGCCTCCACCTTGGGCTGTTCGTCGACCGGCACCGCGGGCGCGACCGAGGAGAGGGAGTAGGATTCACCTATCGAACACTTGTCGTGGACGAGGTTGCCCGATATGGCAAGAGTAGTCCTCCGCCCAAGGGTGGCGTGCCACTTGGCGGCGAGTTCGTACCCCTCGTCGATGACGTCGTAGAGCGTGGCGTACGGGAAGGAGGGGGTGTTGACGTAGAATATTGTCTTCGCCACCTTATGGTAATAGTTGGCGGTGAGGGAGAGGCGCCCGTCGGCCAGCGCCGCGTCAGCGCCGACGTCGGTGTTGCGGACTTTCTCCCAATCCCACGGGTCGTCGGCGGACACGCGGGCGGTGTTGCCGATATTCGCCCTGAGGCGGAGGACGGTGAAGGGGCTGTTGGCCATCCCCGGCTCGCCGTGAATGTTCCAGGCGGCGCCGATGGCCCACGCGCGGGCGTTGGTGGCGGCGAAGGTGGAAGAGGCTTCAAGGCTGGCGGAGACGTCCAGCAGGTAGCGTTGCAGGTAGGCATAATTGAGGCTGGCGAAGGCGGAGCGGGAGTTGATCTTCATGGAAGTTTTACCGGTAAACTCATCGTAAATACCTGCCATCCAACCGCTGGTGTGGGTAGTCTCCCTGGCTTTTGCCCACTTGAGGTCGGCGCCCAGCGCCGCGTCGAGCGAGTGATCGCCTGCGGCAACGGCGCGGAGGATGGTGAGGTTGGCGTGTTTCGTGGTGGCGATGTAGTCGGAGCGAAGGAAACTCATGGTAATGAAAATGGTATCGCCGGGGTCGTTGGTGGACAGCGAGTAGTCCCCGCGTGTCTCGCCGTCCCCTTTCTGGCGGCTATATCTAAAGGATCCGTCGAGGCTCCACTTGCCGGGGTGCCAGTTGACGGCGATGGCGTCGCTCGTCTCCGTGTAGTCCCGGTTCTCTCTCCACTCCGCGTTCTCCACCTTCCCGTCCGCGTGGAGGATGGCGAGGCGGTTTTCGATCAGCAGGTCGCCGGCCTGGTAGGAGAGGTGGAGATTGCCGCCCGCCCTGTTTCGTTCGGTGCCCCGCTCCATGCCGGGGGTCTGCCGGGAGAAGGCGGAGAGGCCGTAGCGAAAGGTGGGCGTCCCGCCGTCGAAGCGGAGGAGGTGGTGGTGGGCGGCGATGTTTCTCGCCCACGGGGCGCGGTACGGGAGGTCGGCCGCGAGGGAGTAATCGTAAGCGATGGCGGGCTTCCCCTCCAGCGGGGTGACGGTGGTGATGATGACCGCGCCCACGCCGCCGGATGCACCGAAGGACGCGGTGGCGGCGGCATCCTTGAGGAGGGTGACGGAGGCGATGTCGCCCATCTCCGCGTCGAGGATCCAGGTCGAGGAGACCTCCCGGCCGTCAA
>JAIRXZ010000091.1 GCA_031267995.1 Odoribacteraceae bacterium
GCCGTTTTGAATTTGGTGAAGAGGGCGGTCAGATCCGGCAGGGATTGGTCTTTTTTGTAGACGAAGGAGGTGTAGTAGAGGTAGCCGATTCGCCGGTTGTTTTGTACCAGCACGGTGTCCACGGCGATGGGGTTGATGTCGAAGCGGCGGGGGGTGAGGGTGAGTGTTTCGGTCTCGGTGGCGCCGCGTTTTCTTACCTGCACGGTGATGGGGGTCTGGGTGTTGAACAGGCTGTAGACGGAGGCGTCGGTGATGGCGAGGCCGTCGATGTGGGTGATAAAGTCGCCGCGGCGCAGGCCGGCATCGGCGGCGGGGGTGTTGGGGTAGACGTGGTTTAGCTTGACTTCAATGACGTTGTTTCTGACTGTCCAGATGGTGACGATCCACCCGAAACCGGTGTCGTAACCGTCGTCCACGGCGGCTTGTTCGCCCTCGAAGATCTCTCCCGTGAGGCGCGACCAGGGGTCTTGGGCGTACTTGAGGGCGTCGAAATATTTCCGGTTGTCCATCTCCAGGGCGATGCTTTCGGCTTTTCCCCGCACTTCGTCGGCCCACAGGTATATGCCGGTCATCTCCTTCTTGAGGAAGGCGTTGAAGTTTATCTCTTCCGTTGTTGATGGCGTGGTATTGTCGCCGCCGTCCAGCTTTTCGTTGGAGCAGCTTCCGAGGGTAAAGCTCGCGCAGATAATGAGGGGTATCGTGAATTTCATGTTGCCATTGTGTTAGTGATCGCGATAGTACGGAGTTTCCGGGAGAAATGAAAGAAAACGGGTGGTTATTCACTAAAACGAATATATATGTAGCTTTTATCGTGAAAAAAGCCGATTTATCGCGTTTAGTTCATAAAAATGCATACATTTGCGGCCACATTTAAATAAATATGCCGTCCGAGAGGGGGCACGAGTTTAACTACATTAATTGGTGAAAGATGAAAATTACAGTTGTTGTCGCGGCAGATAAGCACCTGCGTTACGTGCAGGACATCAACGACGCGATTGATAACGCCGCCAAGGCGCGAGGCACCGGTATCGCCCGGAGAACCAACGAGTACATCTCCGATAAGATCACGCACGGTAAGGCGATTATCGCCCTGAACAGGGAGGAGTTCGTGGGGTTTTGTTACATCGAATCGTGGGGGCACCAGAAGTTCGTGGCGAACTCCGGTTTGATCGTGAAGGAGGCTTACCGGGGGCTGGGCATCGCCAAGCAGATCAAGAAGGCCGCTTTTGACCTCTCCCGCACGCGCTTCCCGGACGCGAAGCTCTTTGGCCTGACCACGGGCGAGCAGGTGATGCGCATCAATACCTCGCTGGGGTACGTGCCCGTGACTTTCGCCAAGCTCACTGACGACGAGGAGTTTTGGGCGGGATGCAAGTCGTGCGTCAATTACGACATTCTGCAACGTACCAACATGACGAAGTGCCTGTGCACCGGCATGATCTACGACCCGGAGCAGCACCCGGAGGCGAAAGAGAAGAGTTCGGCCTTCAAAAAGCTGTTGCGGAAATTCGCGTAATCTTTTAAAAAACACTGCATGGAAAAAGTAGTATTGGCGTACAGCGGGGGTTTGGACACCTCGTACTGCCTGAAGTACCTGAGCGAGGAGAAGGGGCTGGAGGTCTACACCGCCCTGGCCAACACGGGGGGATTCAGCGCGGCGGAGCTGGCCGAGATCGAGCGGAAAGCTTACGAGCTGGGGGCAAAAAAACACGTGGCCATCGACGTCACCGGGGAGTATTATGACAAATGCATCAAGTACATGGTATTCGGGAATGTCCTGCGCAACAAGACTTATCCCATCTCGGTCAGCTCCGAGCGGGCGTTCCAGGCGTTGGCCATCATTCGCTACGCCAAGTCGGTGGGGGCGAAATACGTGGCGCACGGGAGCACGGGCGCCGGCAACGACCAGGTGCGTTTCGACCTCTGCTTCTCCGTGCTTGCCCCGGAGATTACCATCCTGACGCCCACCCGCGACCTGCAACTGAGCCGCGAGGAGGAGATCGCTTATCTCCGCGCCAAGGGGGTGCAGCGCGACTGGTCGAAGATGGCCTACTCCATTAATAAAGGGATATGGGGAACCTCCGTGGGGGGCAAGGAGACCCTCACGCCCGACAAGAATCTGCCGGAGAGCGCCTACCCCTCGCCATTGCAGCGGGAGGGGAGCGAGGAGCTGACGCTCACCTTCGAGCGCGGCGAGTTGACCGGCGTGAACGGCGAGGCGGGCGAGCCGGGAATCGCCCTGATCTCCCGTCTCGAGGCCATTGCCTCCCCCTGGGCTATCGGTCGGGACACGCACGTTGGCGACACCATCATCGGCATCAAGGGACGCGTCGGTTTCGAGGCCGCTGCCCCCCTGCTCATCATCAAAGCGCACGAGCTGTTGGAAAAGCATACCCTCACCAAGTGGCAAATCTACTGGAAAGAGCAGCTGGGCAACTGGTACGGCATGTTCCTGCACGAGGCCATGCACGGCGAGCCGGTGATGCGCGATATCGAAAAATTCCTCCAGCACAGCCAGCGCAACGTCTCCGGGGAGGTACGCCTGCTGCTGCGCCCCTACCACTTTGACCTCGTCGGCATCCGCTCGGATCACGACCTGATGAACGCCGGCTTCGCCCAGTACGGCGAGTCGAACAACGCCTGGAGCGCCGACGACGTGAAGGGTTTTACCAAGATTCTCTCCATCCCCCTGCGGATCCACAACGCCGTCAACGGCGAAGACGCGTAACCCCACCGGGCGATGAACAGACGCGTGATAGGCATTATCGGGGCAGCGGGCTACACGGCCGGGGAGTTAATCCGCGTGCTCCTGCACCACCCCGGCGCGGAGTTGCGCTACCTGCAGAGCGAGTCGCACGAGGGGCAGCCCATCGGCAGCGTGCACACCGATCTGGTGTACGAGGAGCGCGTCTTCTCCCGCGTTGATCTCCGGGATGTCGACCTTCTTTTCCTCTGCGCCGGCCACGGCCACGCCACCCGCTTCATGCAAGAGAACGCCATCCCCGACCACACGCGGGTGATCGACCTGGGCAACGATTTCCGCCTGGCGCGGGACGCCGGGGAGTTCGTCTACGGGCTGCCGGAGCTGAACAGGGAGGCCATCCGTCACGCCCGTCGCGTGGCCAATCCCGGTTGTTTCGCCACGGCCATCGAGCTATCCCTCCTGCCCCTGGCGGCGTCGGGGATGCTTGGCGGCGCCATCTCCGTCTTCGGCGTCACCGGATCCACGGGATCGGGGCAACAACCCACCGCGGAGACCCACTTCAGCCATCGCGTGCAAAACCTCTCGAACTACAAAGTATTCACGCACCAGCACCTGGCGGAGATCGACGAAACCCTGCGTCATGCCGGTTGCGTTGCCGGCGCGGACATCGCCTTTGTCCCCACGCGGGGGGCACACGCCCGCGGGATCATCGCGAACACCGTCCTCCGCGGCGACACCCCGCTGGAGCAGCTGCTGGAGATCTACCGCGCCCACTACCGCCACCACCCCTACACCGTGGTGTGCGACGCCCCCATCCACATGAAGCAGGTGGTAAACACCAACTACTGCTTCCTCCACGTCGACAAGGAGGGGGACAAGATCCTCGTCACCGCCGTCATCGACAACCTCCTGAAAGGCGCCTCCGGGCAAGCCGTGCAGAACATGAACCTCATGCTGGGGCTGGACGAAACGGCCGGCCTATCCCTGAAAGCAAGTTATTTCTAATCCATAACACTGAATCACCATGCTATTTGACGTCTACGATTTGATGGATATTGAACCGGTAGAGGCCGACGGTTGCCGGATCACGGACAAACGCGGCGACCGTTACCTCGACTTTTACGGGGGGCACGCCGTCATCTCCATCGGCCACTCGCACCCCCTCTACGTGGAGCGGATGGAGCGGCAGCTGCGGAAAATCGGCTTCTACTCCAACTCCGTGATCAACCCCCTGCAGGAGGAGTTGGCGGAGCGGCTGTCGTCCCTCTCCTCGTGCCCCGGCTACAACCTCTTTCTCTGCAACAGCGGGGCGGAGGCAAACGAAAACGCCCTGAAGCTCGCCTCCTTCGTCACCGGCAGGAGCAAGATCCTCGCCTGCAAATCCTCCTTCCACGGTCGCACCAGCGCGGCGGTAGCCGTCACCGACCAGCCGGCCATCCAGGCGCCGCTGAACGGCGTGCACCCCGTCACCTTCATCCACCTGAACGACGCGGAGGCGGCCACCGCTGCCCTGCTCTCCAGGGAGTACGCCGCCGTCATCGTGGAGGGAATACAGGGCGTGGGGGGCATACGGGTGGCCGACGCCAACTTCCTCGCCGCGATACGCCGGGCGTGCGACGCCACGGGCACCTGTCTCATCCTGGACGAGGTGCAATCGGGATACGGCCGCAGCGGCAAATTCTTCGCCTTCCAGCACGCCCCCGGCATCTCCCCGGACATCATCTCCATGGCCAAGGGCATGGGCAACGGCTTCCCCGTGGCGGGCATCCTGATACGGGACACCATCCAGGCGCGCAAGGGGATGCTGGGCACCACCTTCGGGGGAAACTACCTCGCCTGCACCGCCGCCCTGGCCGTGCTGGAAGTCATGGAGAAGGAGCGACTCGTGGAGCGCGCCGCCCTTCTTGGAGAGAGATTAATCACCACCCTCCAGGGGGAAGAGGGCGTCATCGAAGTACGCGGACGGGGCTTGATGATCGGCGTGGACACGGACATCCCCCACGCCATCCTCCGTCGCCGCCTCCTCCGCGACCACCGCGTGCTCACCGGCTACAGCGGCAAGAACACCCTGCGCCTCCTCCCGCCACTCGTCGTCACTGACGAAGAGGCCGACCTCCTCCTGTCGGCCTTCGCCGCGTCGCTCGCCAGCGAGAGGGGAGGCGACGCGTGATCGTCATCAAAATAGGGGGCAGGCTCGTCGAGCACCCTCCCCTCCTGGAGCGCCTGGCCGACACCCTCGCCCGTCGTCCCCACCCCTTCATCGTCGTGCATGGGGGAGGAGTTTTGGCCGACACCCTCTCCCTCGCCCTGGGCATCGAAACCCGCGTCATCGGGGGGCGGAGGGTCACGGACGAAGCCACGTTGCGGGTAGCCGTCATGGCCTACGCCGGGTGGGTCAACAAAACCATCGTTGCCGCCCTGCAGCGTCGCGGGATCAACGCCTGCGGCCTCTCCGGTTGCGACGGGCGGCTGATCACCTCCACGCGTCGCCCCGCGGGAGAGATCGACTGGGGACTTGTCGGCGACGTCGACCGGGTAGACGCCCCCGCCCTCGCCCGTCTTCTCGCCGGCGGGATCACCCCCGTGCTCTCCCCCATCACCCTCGGCGCCGACGGGCAGCTCCTGAACTCCAACGCCGACGGGGTAGCCGCCGCCGTGGCCGCCGCCATGCGCGAGCACCAGCCCATCGACCTCCTCTTCTGCCTCGACAAACCCGGCGTCCTCCTCGATGCCGCCGATCCCTCCTCCCTCATCCCCCGCCTGACGCGGGCGCGCTACCGGGAGCTGCACCTCGCCGGCGCCATCCACTCCGGCATGATCCCCAAGCTGGACAACGCCTTCAAGGCCATCGCCGCCGGTGTCCATTCGGCGCGACTCCTTCACCCGGACGATCTCGGCAACCCCGACGCCGGCACCACCATCACCGAAAACTAAAAGCGGAAAAAGCATGAACAGCGCGGAAGCCATCCAACTCCTCGAGCGGATCATCGCCATCCCCTCCTTCAGCAAGGAAGAGGGAGGGGTCGCCGACCTCATCCAATCACTGCTCGCCGACAGCGGGCACGCCCCCCATCGTTCGGGAAACAACGTGTGGGTGGACGCCCCGGGCTACATCCCGACACGCCCCACCATCCTCCTCGACGCCCACGTGGACACGGTGCACCCCACCGGAGCCTGGGAGAGCGACCCCTTCACCCCCCTCCGCCGCGACGGGAAAATATTCGGCCTCGGCAGCAACGACGACGGTGGCAGCCTCGTCTCCATGCTCGCCGTCTTCCTTCGCCTCGCCGCTCGCCCGCGTCCCTACAACCTCACCTTCTCCGCCTCCGCCGAGGAGGAAAACACCGGCGCCGGGGGTATACAATCCATCCTCCCCAGCCTCGGTAGGATCGACCTGGCGCTGATCGGCGAACCCACGGGCATGCACCCGGCCATCGCCGAAAAAGGCCTCATGGTGCTGGACTGCACCGCCCGCGGCGTCGCCGGCCACGCCGCCAGGGAGGAGGGTGTCAACGCCATCTACGCCGCCATGTCGGACATCGACTGGTTCCGCGCGCACCGTTTCCCCCGCGTCTCCCCGTTGCTGGGGGCCGTCAAGACCACCGTCACGGGCATCACCGCCGGCACCCTCCACAACGTGGTGCCCGCCGAGTGCCGTTTCGTCGTCGACGTGCGGGTAAACGAACTCTACACCAACCAGGAGATCCTCGAAACCATCCGCGCCGGTGTCGCCTGCGAGGTCGCGCCCCGTTCCGTCACCCTCAACTCCTCCTCCATCTCCCCGGAGCACCCCGTCGTCCGCCGTTGCCTGTCGCTGGGGCGCGAGCCGTACGCCTCGCCCACCACCTCCAACCAGGCCGTCATCCCCTTCACCTCGCTAAAGATAGGCCCCGGCGACAGCGCCCGCTCGCACGCCGCCAACGAGTACATCGCCACGCGGGAGATAGAGGAGGGCATCGATCTCTATGAAAAAATACTGGACAACTTAAACATACTGCCATGAAACTTTGGGATAAGGGATACGACACCGACCACTTTACCGAGCGCTTCACCGTCGGCCGCGACAGGGAACTGGACGCCATGCTCGCCCGCGCCGACGTCCTGGGCAACCTCGCCCAGGCGCGAATGTTGCGCTCCATCGGCCTGCTCACCGCCGACGAGGAGCAGGCGCTCGCCGCCGCGCTCAAGGAGATTCACCGCCAGGCCGAGGCGGGAAACTTCGCCATCGCCCCCGACGTGGAGGACGTCCACTCGCAGGTCGAGTTCCTCCTCACGGCCACCTGCGGCGACAGCGGAAAGAAAATCCACGCCGGCCGCTCGCGCAACGACCAGGTGCTCCTCGACCTCAAACTCTTCTCCCGCGAGGCGCTCTTCGACACCCTCGACGCCGTCGAGACCCTCTTCGACCTCCTCCTCGCCCGCGCCGACGCCTGCAAGGATATCCTCATCCCCGGCTACACCCACCTCCAGGTGGCGATGCCCTCCTCCTTCGGCCTCTGGTTTGGCGCCTACGCCGAATCCCTCGCCGAGGACATCATCCTCCTCAAGGCGGCGCGCGACATGGTCAACACCAACCCCCTCGGCACCGGCGCCGGCTACGGATCATCCCTCCCCCTCGACAGGAGCCTCATAACCCGCCTGCTGGCTTTTGACGACCTCGCCTACAACCCCGTGCACGCCCAGATGCAGCGCGGGAAGATGGAAAAAACCGTCCTCCTCGCCCTCGCCGGCGTGGCCGCCACCCTCGCCCGTCTCTCCGCCGACGCCTGCCTATTTGCCTCGCCCAACTTCGCCTTCATCACCCTCCCGGAGCGTTACACCACCGGATCCAGCATCATGCCCCACAAGAAAAACCCCGACGTCTTCGAGCTGATCCGCGCCAAGTGCAACCGCCTCCAGGCGCTCCCCGGCGAAATCGCCATGATCACCGCCAACCTCACCTCCGGCTACTTCCGCGACATGCAGCTCACCAAAGAGATATACCTCCCCGCCTTCGGGGAGCTGCGCGACTGCCTCTTCATGGCCACCCTCCTCCTCCGCGAGGTGGAACCGGCGCGCCACCTGCTGGACGACGATCGCTACCGCTACCTCTTCACCGTGGAGGAGGTCAACCGACTGGTTTCCGCCGGCGTACCCTTCCGCGAGGCCTACCGCGAGGTGGCCGACAGCGTCCGCCGCGACGAGTTCAAGTGGACGGAACCCCGCCTCCACCACACCCACGAGGGAAGCATCGGCAACCTCTGCCTCGACCGCGTCCGCGCCAAATTCGACCGCGCCAAAACCGGCTGGAACATCGACGCCATCCGCGCCGCCGAGCGCGCCTTGCTCGCCTAAAGGCGCCCTCCCCTCCCCCTCGCCCGCCGGTGAACCACCCGTCTCCCCGGCGGGCGTTCCCGTTTCCGCCGCCTTGCCGGGCGGTTTTTCCCGTGGAATAACTATATTTGTCCGTTCATCAATACATTCAACTCATGAAGATATACACCAAAACGGGAGACTCCGGCCAAACCTCCCTCATCGGCGGCACCCGCGCCGGCAAAGACACCGCCCGCCTGGAAGCCTACGGCACCGTGGACGAGCTAAACGCCCACCTCGGCATGATTCGCTCCCTGGAAGCCGGCGAGGAGATCAAGCAAGAACTCGTTGAAATCCAACAAACACTATTCGTCGTGGGAGCCAGTCTCGCCACCGACCCCGCGAAAATACCCCCGGCACCCCGCCCCCTCCTCGACGAAGGCGCCATCACCTTCCTGGAGAGAGCCATCGACCTCGCGGATGCCACCCTCCCCTCCTCGCGCCACTTCATCCTGCCGGGCGGTCACCCCACCGTCGCCGCCTGCCACGTGGCAAGGACTGTGTGCCGACGCGCCGAGCGCCGCGTGGTAGCATTATCGAAGGAAGACGAGGTAGACTGCAACGTGCTACGTTACCTGAACCGCCTCTCGGACTACCTATTTATCCTCGCCCGTCGCCTCTCCCGCGACCTCGGGGCAGAAGAAATCAACTGGGAACCTAAAACAAGAAAATAATGAAAAACGTCATCCAATTCCTCGGCCAGCTGGCGGAAAACAACACCCGCGAGTGGTTCCAGGCAAACAAACCGCTCTACCTCGAGGCGAAAGCAACCTACGACGACTTCGCCGCCCGCCTCCTCGCCCGCATCGCCGCCTTCGACCCCGAAATCGAGGGAGTAACCCTCAAAGAATCACTCTTCCGCATCTACCGCGACACCCGCTTCACCGCCGACAAGCGCCCCTACAAAACCCACATGGGCGCCTTCATGGCTCGCGGCGGGAAAACGGCAGCCCGCGGCGGCTACTACCTCCACGTCGAGCCGGGAAACTCCCTCCTCGCCGGCGGCATATGGTGCCCCGACAGCACGCTGCTCAAGGCACTCCGCCGCGACGTCTTCGACAACGTCGAGGAGTTCGAGGCCATCGTCAGGGCGCCGGAATTCCTCCGCCACTACCACATGGACGACGGCTACAAGCTCAAGCGCGTACCGCCCCCCTTCCCCGTCAGCGCCCCCGCCGCCGAGTGGACGAAACTCAAAAGCTACACCGCCTGGAGCGGCATCACCGACGACTTCTTCGACGCCCCCGACGCCCTCGAACAGGCCGCCGACCGCCTGCAACTCCTCCTCCCCTTCAACCAATTCCTCAACTACACGGTGGACGAATCAGCCCGCGTCTTCACGAACACCTCCTCCCTCTTCAGGCGATGAAAGCGCCCCTTCTCCTCGCCCTCCTCCTCCCCGCCCTCGCCGCCGGCATCGCCTCGCGCCCGGACGCCGCGCCCCTCGCCGTCATGACCTTTAACATCCGCTACGACAATCCCGACGACGGCGCCTTCCGCTGGAGCGCCCGCCGCGCGTCGCTCTCCGGGGCGATCCTCCGCCAGTCGCCGGACCTCATCGGCATGCAGGAGGTGCTCCACCGGCAGCTCTCCGACCTCGCGGCCGACCTCCCCGCCTACGCCCACGTCGGCGTGGGGCGCGAGGATGGCGGCACGAGGGGAGAGTACAGCCCCATCTTCTACCGTCGCGACCGCCTCGCCCTCCTCGCCACCGGCACCTTCTGGCTATCCGAAACCCCCGACCGCCCCGGCAAGGGATGGGACGCCGCCTGCGAACGCCTCGTCACCTGGGCGCGCCTCCGGGAGATCCCCGACGGCCGCGTCTTCTACCTCTTCAACACCCACTTCGACCACGTCGGACGCCTCGCCCGCCGCCAAAGCGCCGCCCTTTTAAAGGAGCGAATCAGGGAGATCGCCGGCCAATCCCCCGTCATCGTCACGGGCGATTTCAACGCCACCGCCGACGACGAGACGGTGTGCGCCCTCGTCAATCCCGCCGACCCCGATCATCTCGCCGATGCCCTCGCCTTGGCGATCGACTTCGCCGGCCCGCGCCACTCTTACCAAAATTTCGGCCGGCTGCCCGACGAGCGGCGTACGCTCATCGACTACATCTTCGTCAAAAACACGGGCACCGTCGCCTCCGCCCGCGTGCTCGACCACGTCGCCACCTCCGGCTATATCTCCGACCATTACCCCCTGCTGGTCAAACTCCAGGTAAACTAAAACGGGCTTCGGGCAAACTAAAACGGGCGGGAACGGCGCCGGGGTCATCCCCCGCGCGTCGTCCCGCCCGCTCTTCGTATCGTCCCGAGCTACCCTGCCCGCGTTGCCGCTTTAGTACCGCTCGTGGTGAACCTTCGCGAAGTTAAACTTATCCTTGGGCGCGGCGTTCGTCGCCGGGTAGCCCACCGGGATCACGCACAGCGGCACGACATTCTCCGGCAAGTGCAGCGCCTCGCGCACCACCGCCACGCGGTCGTCATACGGGTAAGCCGCCGTCCACACCGCCCCCAGCCCCTGCGCCTCGGCCGCCAGCAGCACGTTTTGCGCCGCCGCCGAGCAATCCAGGTACCAGTACGCCGATCGCGCCGTGTCGCCGCACACCACGATGGCCAACGGGGCGCCAGCCAGCATCTTGGCGTAGGGCAAGCCGGCGGCCATCGCCTGCAGCACGACGCTCTCCGTCACCATCACGAACTCCCACGGCCGCAAGTCCTTCCCCGACGGGGCGGCCATCCCCGCCCGCAACATCGCCAGCACTTTTTCATTCTCCACCGGCTTCTCCAGGTACTTGCGCACGCTCCGCCGGGCGGCAATCACTTCGAGCGCCCCCTTCGGCGCCCCGTAGTCAACAGTTGTTTCCATGCATGTTAGTTTTACGATCGCGAGCGACAGTATCACGATGATCGCCCACGAGCAGATGATTATTTTCTTCATGTTCCAGTGATTATACCCGCGAAGATAATTATTCCGCGGTAGTTATCCGTTGCCTCGCCCCTCGTCGCGCTCGCCCTTTATCTCGATGCCCTCGCCCCGCTCCTTGATCCGCTCGAACACCTCCCACAGCCGCTCCAGGGTGGGGGCGCGGAGCATCTCCACCCGCGTTTCGCGGAAATTGGGCAGCCCCTTGAACATGCAAGCCATGTGCCTCCGGGCGTGAAGGATGCCGCGCGTCTCGTCTAACCACTCCACGGAGCGCGACACTTGCGCCTTGATCACCTCCACCTGCTCGGCCAGTGGCGGGTCGGGGAGGATCTCCCCGGTTTGCAGGAACACCTTCACCTGCCGGAAAATCCACGGCCTCCCGATGGCCGCCCTGCCGATCATCACGCCATCCACGCCGTACCGCTCGAACGCCTCCAGCGCCCGCGCCGGCGAGTCGATGTCGCCGTTTCCGATGATCGGGACGCGCACGCGCGGGTTGAGCTTCACGCGGGCGATCGGCTCCCAGTCGGCCTCGCCCTTGTACATCTGCGCCCTGGTGCGGCCGTGGATGGCGATCGCCCGCGCGCCGGCATCCTGGAGGCGTTCCGCGATTTCGTCGATAATGACGTGCTCGTCGTCCCACCCGAGGCGCGTTTTGGCGGTGACGGGGAGGTTGACGGCGCGGGCTACTTGCCTGGTAATCTCCTCCATCAGCGGGATGTCGCGTAACAAGCCAGCGCCGGCGCCCTTGCCCGCGACGCGCTTGACGGGGCACCCGAAGTTGAGATCTATAAAGTTGGCGCCGGAGGCCTCGACGATCCGCGCCGCCTCTACCATCGCCTCCACGCCCCGACCGTAGATCTGTATCGTCACCGGCCGCCCGGAGCCGCTGATAGTCAGCTTCCGCTCCGCCTTCCGCACCGAGCGCACGAGGGCGTCGGCGGAGACGAATTCCGAGTACAGCCAGTCCGCCCCGTACGTTTCGCAGAACGCGCGAAAGGGCGGGTTGGTGACTTCGTCCATCGGGGCGAGGATCACCGGTCGTTCCCCCACGTTTGTATCTCCTATAATCATGCTTTTCGAGTTTACCGCCGGCAAATGTAGTGAATCCGCCGGCAAATGCAGTTTTACCGCCGTCAAATGCAGTGAATCCGCCCGAATATAGCGGGTTCCGTTACCCGCCTCCGGGTTGCCCGCGCCCCTCCCGCCGCCTCCCTTGGACATTCGGGGGCACGCCCCCGATAACAGGGGGCACGCCCCCGACGACGGGGGGGGGCACGCCCCCGATGACAGGGGGCACGCCCCCGATGACGAGGGGCACGCCCCCGATGACGGGGGGCACGCCCCCGATATGTCCGTGAAGGCGAGGATTGCTTTCACGGGGGCGATGAGGGGATGGATGAAGGCGATGAGAGAGTGGAGGGGGGCGCTGGGGGCGTAACGAGGTTACCGGCGGTGTTGCCGGGATGGATGTCGGGACGGCGGTGTGGTCAGTTGGTCTTTTTGTTGGAGAAGAATTTCCTGTAGAAGAGGAGGAGGGCGATGACGCCGGGGGTGATGTAGCTGTTGGCGAGGTGGGTGGCTGCTTTCTTCCGGTCGAGACGAGTTTTTGCCATTCCGAGTTCTTTCTTTACTTTTACAAAAAAATCGAAACACGCGTCGGCTAAACTAACCGCGAATCTTGATATGTTCGCGGCATGTTTCAGTAATATTTGGCTTTAGATGCTATCGCGTAGCAATTACATGTTATGGTTAACCGGAAAATAGAGGAGTTGTTCAAGGGGCATTTTCACGCGGCGGTATACATTGCACACAAGATCGTGTCTTCGCGTCACGTGGCAGAAGATATCGTGCAGGACGTGTTTATCAAGATGCTTGAAATAGATATTGACGCCCTTGAATCGCCTGCCAAGTTTTTGTACACGAGTGTGCATAATGGGGCTATCGATTACATGAGGAGAAATTCTCGTCTGTCAAAGTCCTCCCTCCTTCCCGACGTGCCGGATAACGATTTCCCGGACAATATGGTGGAGGAGATTGAATACGCGGAAAATCTGGCTAAACTTCTCGATGCTATCGAGCAACTTCCCGGACAGTCGCGGGAGGTGGTGAAGCTTGTATGCCTGTCCGACTGTAGTTATAACGACGCGGCGGCGCGACTGGGGATTTCTCTGTCAACTGTCAAGACACATATGTACAGGTCTTTTAAAAGGTTGCGCGACCTTTTGTGATGTCGTTTGACGGGGGATGTTTTTTCCTCGCGATTATTTTTATTCATTTTCGTGTAAGGAGAAATTCACTCCCCTGCGTCTTCACTGAAATTTTAAAATAAAAAATGTATGGCTGACAAAGGTGTTCAGGAGAGGCTGCCGAACGATTTGGATGAATTGCTTGTCAAGTATCGCGGCGGGGAGATCACGGACGAGGAGAGGAAAGTTCTCGACGCGTGGGCAGGGGCTGACCCGTGGAATCGCCAGATGCTGGATTGTCTGGGCGAGCCTTCACGGACGCGGGACGAACTCAACGAAATGCGCGCGTACAATCGCCAAGGGGTTTGGGAGACCATCCGAAGGGTTGACCGCGAGCGTTCGAGGGTGCGGTTCCGGAACCTCTTTTCGCGTTACGCGGTGGCGAGCGTGGTGCTGGTCGCGATGGTCGCGGCTTTTTTTACCGATAGCAGCGTGATGGAGGGAGGTTTGGATCACAACTTATTGTCCACGATAATTGTTCCCGGTCATCGCCACGCTTTTCTTCGCATGTCGGACGGGAGCGTGATTGGAGTTGGCGGGGAACACGAAATCAAGCAGTTCACCGAAAGGGATAATACCCACATCAATATTCAAGATGACGTGATCGTGTTTGACGCCGACGCCTCGCGTTTGGATACCTCTCTTGTTTATAGTAGCGTGTCCGTTCCGGCGGGGGGGGATTTTTCACTCATCTTGAGCGATGGCAGCCAAGTTTGGCTCAATTCGGAGTCAAGCATTCGTTTTCCCACGAAATTTTCCGGCAGCACGCGCGAGGTGACAATCACGGGTGAGGCCTATTTCGAGGTGACACGCGATGCCGGGCACCCGTTCGTGGTGACGGCAAACGGGCAGAAGGTGACGGTGTTCGGGACGTCGTTCAACTTGTCGGCCTATGACAACGATGACAATATAAAAACCACGCTCGTCACGGGATCCGTGTTGGTGGAGATGGGGGGTAAACAGGTTCTCCTCGTGCCCGGCCAACAGGCCCAGTTTATCCCGTCGACGGGGGAGATGTCGCTGCGCGCGGTGGACGCTGCCTCGTACATGGCGTGGACGCGGGGGGCGTTTGTCTTTTTCGACGAGTCCATCGGTTCTATTTGCCGCGCGCTCGCCCGGTGGTACAAGGTCGACATCGATGCCTCGGCTCCCGGGTTGGAGCATTTACGTTACTCGGGCGTCATAAAACGCGAGGATACGTTCAACAGGATCGCCGATTTGCTGGCGAGCACGGACGAGATGGCGTTCGTCGAGCGAGGAAACGTGATCCTTGTTATACCCAAGTAACGGGGTTGTTTACAGAGAGGGGAAAAAGTCCTGTCCGGTAAAGTTCAGAGATAGAGACATACACGATTCAATAAAAGAGAATATCTAACTTATCCGAAAACTATGTTACATGTGAAAATTTCTTGCAGTAAGAGGGCGGCGTTATTGTGTTTCATTACGTTGCTCTCGTTAACGGGGGCGTGGCAAGCGAGCTTTGCCAATGTCCAGGTGTATCAACACCCTAAAGAGGGAATAAGCGTCGATTTCCGTGGTGCGACGCTTGAGGACGTGTTGCTTTTCCTCAAAAACGAGGCGGGGTTCTACCTGTTGTATAATAGCAATACGGTGAAGGAGGTGAAGAATATTACCTTTCAAAAGGTCAATGCCACGGTGGAGAGTGTACTTGATGAAAGCTTGCGCGGCACTGACCTCACGTACGTGATCAACGAAAACAAAATCGTCCTGAAAACGCGCAAGGAGGCCGCCGAAACCGTGACGGCGAGGGAACCACAAGCCCGTGTTGTCAAGGGTAAAGTGATCGCTACCAAAACGGGCGAAGCCCTGGCAGGTGCGACGGTACACGTTAAAGGATCATCGCTGGGGGTTGTCACGGATGCCAACGGGGAGTACACCCTCTCCCTCGAGAGCGACCGGGAGAGTGTCCTCGTCTTTTCGTTCATGGGGATGATCACCAGGGAGATTAAATTCGCCGGGCAGACGATCGTCAACGTGGCGCTTGAGGAACGGGTGATGGGGCTGGCCGAGGTGGTCGTGAGCACGGGTTATCAAAAGATAGACAAGCGAGAGTCGGCCTCCTCGATATTCACCATCAAAGGGGAAGAGGTGATCCAGGGCAACGCGATCTCGATTGACAACATGCTGCAGGGAAAGGTGCCGGGCATGATGGTGCTCAATTCCACGTCAACGCCCGGGGCGGCGCCCGTGGTGCGCGTGAGGGGAACCTCGACCATTTCGGGTAATCGCGAGCCCCTGTGGGTGGTGGACGGGATGATCCTCGACGACCCGGTTCCCATTCCCACCGAGGAGCTTAATAATTTGGACAACGTGAATCTTATCGGCAACGCGATATCGGGACTTAACCCGATGGATATCGAGGATATAAACGTGCTCAAGGACGCGTCGGCAACGGCGATCTACGGCGTGCGCGCCGCGAACGGGGTAATCGTCATAACGACCAAGAGGGGGCGCACGGGGGTCACCAGCGTGAATTATTCCGGCACGTTCTCTGCCACCGAGCGCCCGGGCTACAAAAAACTTCGCCGGATGAACTCGTTGGAGCGCGTGGAGGTGTCGAAGGAGATCGAGAAGCGCGCCTTGGCGTACGGCTTTCCTCCCGCGAAAATCGGCTACGAAGGTTTGCTCATGGATTATTACGACCGCAAGCTGACGACTACCGATTTCCTCCAGGAGGTGCAAAAATTGGAGACGTTGAATACCGATTGGTTCGACTTGATTTTTCGCACGGCATTTACCCACAAGCATAACGTGTCCATGTCGGGAGCCAATGACAAACTCAATTACTACTTTTCGATGGCTTACACCGATGCGGATGCTAACGTGAAAAATAACGAGACGAGGTTGTACAACGCGATGATGAAGTTGGAGTACGTTCTCAGCCCGAAGGTGAAGACCTTTGTTCAGCTGATGGCGGATCTGTCGAAGAAAAAATACTTCCACTCGAGCATCAATGCCTATCAATATGCTTACGAGACGTCGCGGGCAATTCCCGCTTACGACGAGGAGGGGAATCCCTCGTTCTACAACAAGGTGCAGGGGTATAACAACCAGCCATTGGTTTTCAATTTCCTCCACGAGGCGGCACACTCGGGACGTTCGTTGAACGGGAACAATATTCATTTCAACGCCAATATTGAGTGGCGTCTGCTACCGGGATTGCGCGCCACGGGAACGTTTAATATCAGTGCGGCGAGCATGGCCGATAAGGAGTGGTACGATGAAAACACGTACAAGGCTGCGACTTTGCGCATGATCAATTATGGCAAACCGCTGCCCACGGACAAGAATTACAGGGAAAATTACATCTCCCTGCCGTACGGCGGCGAGCTAAAGAACGACAACACGCACAGTTTCTCGTACACCCTCCGCGGGCAGCTCGACTACAACAAGTTGTTCGGCGGGCAACACAGCGTGACGCTGGTGGCGGGTACGGAAGCGCGCTCGCTGAAATACGAGGGAATCAGAACGACCCGCTGGGGATACCTTCCCGAACGCGGGGAGAAATTCGTGACGATCAACCCGGTGGAGTGGCCGATGTATCAAAAAATGGTAGACAATACCCCCAACGTGGTCACGAATCGCCTCACCAACACGATGTCGTTCTACGGCGTGGCAGCCTACTCGTTTCGCTCCAGGTACATCTTCAATGCCAACGTGCGCGCCGACGGGTCGAACAAATTCGGGCAAGATCCGAGCACCCGTTTTCTCCCCATCTGGTCGGTGTCCGGACGCTGGAATCTCCACAACGAAGCGATGTTGACGGAGGTCATGTGGCTTAACGATTTTGCCATCAAAACCTCTTACGGCATCCAGGGTAACGTCGCCGACGAGCAGACCCCCAGCATGATTCTCAATATCGGTCCGCGCGACGAGTTGTCGGGATATTACATGAATTACCTGTCCGTGCTCCCCAACCCGCTCCTGAAATGGGAAAAGACAAATTCATTCAACGTGGGAGTTGACTTCGCGCTGTTCAGCAATCGCATATCGGGCACGTTTGAATACTATTATAAAAAAGGCCGCGACCAGATCGTGCGCACGGAGGTTGTCCCGACCGTCGGGGTCACGAGCATGAGCATCAACGTGGGCGACATCATGAACAAGGGCTACGAGATGATTCTCAACGTGACTCCCGTGAGAACCAAGAATTTTACCTGGTCGTTACACGTGAACGGCGGGCGAAATGTCAACCGAATCACGCGCGGGGAAACGACTCGTGAGTACAGCTACATGGAGTACATCAATGCCACGGCCATCGTGAAGGGTAAGCCGATTAATTCGTTCTATTCTTACAAGTTCGACAAACTCAACGAGAGAGGTCTCCCGACATTCTTCAACACCGAGGAGATCACGGGCACGACCCGCGAGGAGATGTACGCGGAGGTATTTGAATACTCCGGGAAGCGCATTCCCGATATCCAGGGTGGGCTAGGGAACACCATTCGCTATAAAAACCTTACTCTTAATCTCTTTTTCTCCTACAGTCTTGGTTCAAAGGTTCGGATGAACAATCTTTATAGCAACAGCGGGCAGCGATTGCCCAACCCCGAACAGAACATGAGCCAGGAGTTTGTCAAACGCTGGCGGCAACCAGGTGATGAGGCTTGGGCGACAATCCCCACCCTGTCAACGGAAGACCTCTCCAATATTTTAAAGCAAGTCCTCGACAGGACAGGCTACCAAATTCCGATCTCCAGCAACGGCTGGCAGATGTACAATCACAGCAACATCCGCGTGGTGCCCGGGGATTTCCTTCGCCTGCGCACCTTGTCGCTGCGTTACCATCTTCCACGGGAGACATGTAACAAGTTTGGCGCGCAAATGGCCAGCCTGCGTCTGGAGGGGAACAACATCTTCACGCTCGCGTCGAAAAAACTTTCCGGGCAAGATCCGGAACAAATAGCATTCGGCGGGATCGGCGCGACAACGCCTCCGGTCTCCTCGTTCACCCTTGGAATAGACATTTCATTTTAAAAAGCTACGAGTATGAAAAATAAATATTTCCTGTTAATCACGCTGCTTACCCTCCTTTTCTCGTGCAGCGACTTCTTGGAGGAGGCGTCGAAAGACCAGATCATACCTGAAACCGTGAAAGACTACAGTGAGTTTATCTTTGGAGAGGTATACGACAAACAAAACAACACCTCCGGGCTTCACACCTATCTTGACATCATAAGCGACGATTGCAAAGACTTTCGGCACACCACGAACGGGCTTCTCAGTTCCGACGAACGCCTCGGCGGCTGGGGCTACTGGACGTGGCAGCAAGACCCGGAGATGCCGTGGGAAGGAGTGCTGAAGAATGACCTCGCGTGGGGACACTATTACCACCAGATTCTCATGGGTAACATCGTGCTTGACGCCCTGGATAGATTAAACGTGGAGGGCACGGAAGCGGAAAAACGTTACCTGGAGGCGGAATGTCATTTGATACGGGCCTACGCCTACTTCATGCTCGTGAATCTTTACGGGGAACCCTACGATCCTGCTACCGCGGGCGAGGCAATGGGAGTGCCCGTGAATGAACTCGCGAGTGCCCAAAACAAAAACTTCACCCGCTCGAGCGTGGAGGATGTCTACAAGGTCATCTGGAGGGAGATCGACGCCGCGTTCGTCGCGCTGAAAGCCTCCCCGGGAGACGGTTCGATCTTCAGGTGGAATTACAAGGCAGCCTGTCTATTCGCGTCGCGCGTGGCGCTCCACACGTGTCAGTGGGACGACGTGATAACGTACGCCGGCGAGGTCATCGCGCTCGCCCCGGATTTGTGGAATTTAGAGGCGAAAGACAACCACGCCGACCTCTCCAAGTCGCGCTTCATCTGCAGGGACAACCCGGAGATCATCTTTTCGTTCGGCTACTACTCCGTACCCTACTTCGCATCAGGAGCGGTAGGATGCTTCCAGATCTCCGACGACTTGCGCTCGCTGTACGTGGACGGGGACTTGCGCTACGTCTCCGCCACCACGACAGCCAGATCGACGGGTGCCTTCGTGCGCTTGCAAGGCTCCAGCAGTTCGGGACTAAAAACCTTGCCCTTCAAGAGCGCGATCGTCACCACCACCAACCTGTACGGCTTCGCCTTTCGCGCGGCCGAGGCCTACCTCAATCGCGCCGAGGCGTACGCCAACCTCCCGGGAAAATCGTCAGACGCGATCAGGGATCTGAACACGCTCCGTGAAAACCGCTTCACCGCGGCAGCCTTCACGCCGCTGGACGGCAACAGTGGAGATCCCCTGCAACTGGTCAAAGAAGAGCGTCGCCGGGAACTCTGCTTTGAACAACTCCGCTGGTTCGACCTGCGCCGCTGGGATCGGCCGCGTATCGTCCACACCTTCCAGCCGGAGAGGGCAGCCGGATCGACCGTCTACACCTACGTACTCGAGCAAAACGACCCGGCCTACACGCTCCCCGCCCCGAACACCGTGATAAGCCTCGATCCTTTCATGGGCAACCTCCCGCGCCCGGAGAGAGAACAACAATAATTCGATCCATTCAAAAAACACAAAGCAATGAAAAAGTACATTATCCTATCCGTCATCACGGTACTCTCCCTTTCGTCGTGCTACAAAGAGAAGGAGATTCACGCCGACCCGGGCGAACCCCGCTACACCATCGAGGACAGCGACGACCCGCTCGACCACGCCATCTACGAGATATACCGGAAAACGGGAGTACACATCCTCTACACCTACGAGTTGAACGACTACTTGTGGGATCTGGGATCGCTGCGCAATTCGGAAAACAGGCTCACCATGCAGACCGATCGCGCCGTCCTCTTGGAAGGCTTAACCTACCTCGACCAAGTACTTTTCAGCGTCTACCAGGACGCCTTCAAACAAGGATTCTTCCCCTTGAAAATATTCCTCGCGGACTCGATAGACCTCCAAAACACCACGGCGCGCGAAGACCTGCTCTGCGCAAGCGGTCGCGAATACATCGTCATCGGACGCCTTCGCGCGGGAGGCATACCCTCCACCGCCGCGGAAATAACCACCGCGCAAGGCCTGCTCAACGCCCACCTGTGGGCAAACCTCATCATCAAAAACAGGCTCCTCGTGCTCCCGGACGCCTTCTCTGAAATCTCGAGCGTCTTCTACGGCGCCAATTACAGGTACGTGAAAGGGCAACAACAGGGCGTCGGGGCGACCGACATCCCCTACCCCACGCGGGCGCAACTGATGGACGAAGGATTCTGGGACATCGAACAGTCCAACTCGCAGAACTTCCCCATACAAAACCCCAACACGGGCGTCTACAACACCTACGCCATGATGCCCACGTACGAGGGAGACATCTATCAATTCGTCCAGATGATCACCACGCGCGGCAAAACCGAACTGATGACATTGATGGAGGGACACGAGAAAATCATCACCAAATACAACATCCTCGTCCAGGCCATCAAAGACCAATGCGAGATAGACCTGCAGGAAATAGGAAACTCCCGCTAACACCCGCGCACATCATAACTTAAAACAATAAAAATGGAAAAAGCGATCAAAACACTCGCCCTCATCATCATCCTATCCTCCCCTGCCGCCGCGCAATCCAGCCTGGGAAAGCTACTCAAAGACGTCGTCAACAAAGAAACGTCCGACACCACGCGCCAGGAAGGCAAGAAAAAATACGAAGACATCATCACGAAAAACGCCATCACCGCGAGAGGCATGATAGATATCCACAAGGTAAAATCCACCTACTACATGGAAATCCCCTTCTCGCTGCTCAAAAAACCGATGCTACTGACCGGGCGCGTCTCCGAAATCAGCTCCAACCGCGAAATCATCGCGGGAGAGATGCCCTCCGGCCCGTGGATGGTAGAATGGGACGCCGACGAAGAGAAGATATACCTGCTCGACGCGGACAATCGCTCGATAATCGACCCGCGGGAGACCATCGCGATAGGATTCGAGCGAAACAACCTCAAACCCGTCATGAAAACCTTCCCGATCAGGGCGGTCAACTCCGACTCCACGGCGGCGGTAATCGACGTGAGCAAATTCTTTTGTGGAGAAGAAAAACACCTCGCCCCCTTCCCCCCCTCCACCCCCTTCGACGCCCTGTTCGGCATCTCGCGCCAGAAAGGAGTATTCAAGGCGGACATGTCATCCCTCCTCGGCTTCAAATCCTTCCCCACCAACCT
>JAIRXZ010000093.1 GCA_031267995.1 Odoribacteraceae bacterium
CACCAGGTGCTCCCGAAAAAACTCCAGCCCTCGTCCCCCGTCCGTCCCCCGCAGCAACATCCCATGGGGATTCCCCGCCCCCCGTCGTCCCCTCAGGATCGCCGGCTTCTCCGCGTACCCGTAGGCCTGGCTCACCCCCTCCAGCCTCTCCAGGCACGACGCCAGCGTATCGCCGCGGCGCAACCGCCCGTCTTCCCCCGCGGGAAGCACCGTCAGATGCGACGTGAAGCCGGAGAGTTTCCGCGTGATCTCTCGCTTGAAACCGGAAACCACGAACACCGCCAGCAACATCACGCACAGACCCAAGGCGATTCCCGCCACCGCCACTTTGACGATCGCCACCGGGGTGCCGCCGCCGCGCCTCTCTCGCAGCAATCGCCGGGCTATGTACCATTCAAAATTCATACTTGACCGATTAGATAACACTCGCGAAGGTAGTCATTCACCCGACACGAAAAAACCGCCATCCCCCTTCCCGCCGCCCCGCCAGCGGCTCCCGGCCAGCTGACCCACCACTGCCAGGCCGATAAACAACGGTACGAAAACCAGCGGCGTCCCCAGCCACAATCGCAACGGGATGATCAACGGGATGGACGCGTGGATCAATATCCACCACTTTAACGTGAATTTCCGGCACCCCCGCCGCCATCGCCCCAGGAAAAAGTTGACTACCGCGGACACCGCCGCCACCAAGAAAACGTTGAAAATACTCATTCGGATACCTTTTATATCGTGATCAATCATCCCCGCGCCCCGTCGCCCGCGTAAAAGTAAACAATTGACAATAATCCGGAGGGGAGACGGTGACAAAAATAGATGGATACCCCCGGCGCTTTCATCACCGGTAGCGTTCACTGACGGAGCGACCGTCGCGGCCGCACTTCTCCCCGTCTACTTTCAAATTAACACCTATATATTCGTTCGGGTGATAATTTTTCACTAAACTCGCGTCAAAAGAATAAAACATTAATTCAAAAGCATGCAAAACAATCTTATCGACCCGTCGGTTATCGACAACCAATTACTGGCCTGCGGCATCCGCGACATGGAAGATGCCACCATCCGCGACATCGTTCGCGTGGTGAACGCCACGGAAGCCGGCGGTAGCGTGAAATTCATCCGCATGGAGATGGGCGTGCCGGGATTGCCCCCCGCGCGGGAGGGAGTGGAAGCGGAGATCGAGGCGTTGAAGCAAGGCGTGGCGCGGTTTTACCCGATGTTGGAGGGAATCCCGTCGTTGAAAGAGGAGGGGGCGAAGTTCGTGAAGAATTTCATGGGAATCGACGCGAATCCGGAGGGAATCATCCCGACGGTCGGCTCCATGCAAGCCTGTTACGCCACCTTCATGGCCACCACCGCGTGCCGGGAGGGGAGGGACACGGTGCTGTTCATCGACCCCGGTTTCCCCGTGCAAAAAAACCAGATGCGGGTGATCGGGATGCCCTACGCGTCGTTCGACCTGTACGACTACCGCGGCCCCGCCCTGCGCCGGAAGCTGGAGGAATTTCTGGACACCGGTCGCGTCGCCGCCATTCTATACAGCAACCCGAACAACCCAACCTGGATGTGCCTCACCGAGGAGGAGTTGAAGACGATCGGCGAGCTGGCCACGGAGCGGGACGTGATCGTGCTGGAAGACCTCGCCTACTTCGCGATGGACTTCCGGAAAAACCTGTCGCGGCCGGGAGAACCGCCCTACCAGCCCACCGTCGGGCGCTACACGGGAAATTACATCACCCTCATATCGGGATCGAAAATATTCAGTTACGCCGGCCAACGCTTGGGATTGATGTGCGTGTCGGACGCCCTCTACAACCGCCACTACGCCCGTCTGCAGGAGCGCTTTGGGGGCAATGGCCTGTTAGGATACACTTTGGTGAACAGGATCATATACACCCTCTCCTCCGGCGCTGGCCACTCCAGCCAGTACGCCATGAGCGCCATTCTAAAAGCGGCCAACGAAGGGAAACTTGACATCCAGGAGGAGGTGAGGGAGTACGCCAGGAGGGCAGCCGCCATGAAAAAGTCCTTCGCCCGCGAAGGCTTCAGGCTCGCCTACGACTCCGACCTGGGGGAGCCGCTGGGCGACGGCTTCTACTTCACGCTGGCCTACGGGGAGATGACCGGCGGGGAGCTGACGCGGCAGTTGCTCTATTACGGGATCTCCTCCATCCCACTGAGGGACACCGGATCCACGCGGCAAGGCGTGCGCGCCTGCGTGTCGCAAGTGGACGCCGGCTGCATGGCCGACCTCGACGACCGATTGCGTCGTTTCCGGGCGGATCACCCCGCTTGAAAAACGTGCGGGAGGAGAACAAGGGGTAGTGAAAGTTCGAGATTATTTGCTAATATTCCATAAATTACTTGTGGCAATAAATTTTAATTTCTAATTTTATCACCGATTTAGGATAAGAAATCGAAGGGAAACACCACTATTATTTATAAATCATAATCAATCGTTCGTTATGGCAAAATTCAGAGGCGCTGTCGTTGTCGACACAGAAAGGTGCAAGGGATGCGATCTTTGCGTGATCGCTTGCCCGTCCGGCGTACTCGCGTTGGCGCGGGAAGTCAACGGGAAAGGGTACCACTATTCAGAGATGGCGAACCCCGACGCGTGTATCGGCTGCGGGAATTGCGGGCCGGTGTGCCCCGATTCGGTGCTCACGGTATATAAAGTGAAGGTTCAATAGCTAAATTTTTACCAGTATGGCAGAGATAAAATTAATGAAAGGGAACGAGGTGATCGCCGAGGCGGCCATCCGTTGCGGGTGCGACGGCTATTTTGGCTACCCGATTACCCCACAGTCCGAGGTAATGGAGACGCTGATGCTCCGAGAGCCGTGGAAAACAACGGGCATGGTGGTGCTGCAGGCCGAAAGCGAAATCGCCGCGATCAACATGGTATACGGTGCAGCCTCCTGCGGGAAAAAGTCGATGACATCCTCCTCCAGCCCGGGGATATCCCTGAAACAGGAGGGGTTGACCTACCTGGCCGGGGCGGAGTTACCCTGCCTGGTGGTGGACGTGGTGCGCGGGGGGCCAGGCCTGGGGACAATCCAGCCGGCACAAAGCGACTATTTCCAGGCCACCAAGGGGGGAGGACACGGGGATTACCACCTGCTGGTGCTGGCGCCGGCGTCGGTGCAGGAGATGAACGATTTCGTGGCGCTGGGCTTCGACCTGGCCTTCAAGTACCGGAATCCCGTGATGATCCTCGCCGACGGGGTCATCGGCCAGATGATGGAAAAGGTACAGCTGAGCGAACCGGTACCGAGGTGGAGCCGGGAAGATATCGAACGGATCTCTGGCGACTGGGCGTTGACGGGAAGGCAGAAAGGAAGAGAACGCCACATCTCCACCTCCCTGGAGCTGGATTCCTACAAGCAAGAGATATTTAACCACAAGCTGCAAGCGAAATACCGCCTGATGGAAGCCAACGACACGCGCCACGAGGAGCTCTCGTGCGAGGATGCCGACTACCTCTTCGTGGCTTACGGGTCGAGTGCCCGCATCTGCCAAAAAGCAATGCAACTATGCCGCGAACAGGGAATCAAGGTAGGGCTACTGCGGCCGATCACCCTCTACCCGTTCCCAAAAATCCCCACGCGGACGCTGGCGGAACGGGTGAAAGGAATCCTGACCGTGGAGATGAGCGCCGGGCAAATGGTAGAAGACGTGAGGCTGGCCGTGAACGGGTTGACCCCCGTGGAGCACTTCGGGCGCTATGGAGGAGTAATCCCCACGCCGGAGGAGATCGTGGAGGCGCTGAAAAAACAATTTATCGGAGCTTAAAACATATAATATGGAACTGACAGATATCATCCGGGAAGAAAATCTCGTTTACAAAAAATCTCCCCTGCTCACCGACAACGTCATGCACTACTGTCCGGGCTGCTCCCACGGGGTGGTACACGCGTTGATCGCGTCGGTCATCGAGGAGATGGGCATCCAGGAAAAAACGGTAGGCGTATCGCCGGTAGGATGCTCGGTACTCGCCTACAACTATCTTGACATCGACTGGGCAGAAGCCGCGCACGGTCGCGCCCCCGCCGTGGCCACGGGCATCAGCCGCCTGCACCCGGACAGGTACGTCTTTACCTACCAGGGCGATGGCGACCTTGCCTCCATCGGCACGGCCGAGGTAATGCACGCCTGCAATCGCGGCGAGAACATCGTGATCGTCTTCATCAACAACGCCATCTACGGCATGACCGGCGGTCAAATGGCGCCCACCACCCTCGTGGGACAGGTAACCTCCACCACCCCGCGGGGAAGAGACGTGAAATTGAACGGCTTCCCGCTCAAAATCACCGAGCTGTTGGCGCAACTCGACGGCACGGGCTTCGTCACGAGGCAAGCCGTGCACACCCCCGCGGCGATCCGGAAAACCAAGAACGCCCTCAAAAAAGCGTTTGAAAATACCAAAAAGGAGAAGGGAACCTCCTTCGTTGAAGTAGTTGGCACCTGCAGTTCGGGCTGGAAAATGACCCCCGCCGAGGCCAACCGCTGGATGGTGGAAAACATGTTCCCGAAGTACCCGCTGGGCGATATCAAGGACATTTAAAAATAACGAAACATGACAGAAGAGATCATCATCGCGGGATTCGGGGGGCAAGGCGTCCTCTCGATGGGAAAGATCCTCGCCTATTCCGGTATCATGCAAGACCAGGAGGTAGCCTGGATGCCCTCCTACGGCCCTGAAATGCGCGGCGGAACCGCCAACGTGACGGTTATCCTCAGCGACGAACGCATCAGCTCCCCCGTGCTGACGCGCTACGACACCGCCATTATCCTCAACCAGCAGTCGATGGACAAATTCGAAGAGGCCGTCAAGCCAGGGGGAACGCTCATCTACGACCCCAACGGAATCACCCGCGAACCCTCCCGCGCGGACATCCACATCTACAAGGTAGAGGGTACGAGGCTGGCCGCCGAAGCCGGGAATCCAAAGATCTTCAACATGATCGTCCTGGGAGGATTCCTGAAAATAAAACCCATCGTGATCATCGACAACGTGGAAAAGGGACTGGAAAAATCGCTCCCCCAGCGCCACCACCACCTCATCCCCATGAACATCGATGCCATACGCTCCGGCATGGAGCACGTGGAAAAAGCCTGATTCTCCCCCCCTCCTCGCGAAGCGGTGACCGGCACGAACAAGCCGGCCACCGCTTTTTTTAACCCCCGTACGCCACCTGACAAACAACAATATATCACTATATTCGCGAAGAAGCGGGGAATATCTCCCCGCGACAACTTAACAACAACGTCACATGAAACCAACACACTTGAACAGATTTTTTCTCGTCCTCGCGATGGCGCTCCTGCTACCGGCGGCCAGTTGCGGCGGACGAAGTGAACAAGACGAGCGCGAGACTCCCCCGCGGGGACGTCCCGGCGTGAATCTCCACCCCATTGCCGAGGAATTTCTCCAGGGCAACCTTCTCCCTCGCAGTTTCATCGGCACGTCGGAACACATCCAGGACGCCATCCAGCGGCAAATCGCGGAGCGGGGCGTCGTCCTCTACGACATGGCGATGCTCGTGAAAGCGCTCCTCCTCTACCCCGCGGACAACGCCTCGATGATCGCCGGCCTGGTAACCGCCCTCCGCGACGGGACAGACGTGCGGAGCAACCTCGATTTCACCTACGACACCCCCATCACCCTTTCCGAGGGCTACTTTTACAAAATCATCGAGGTGGACGCCACCTGGTTGCCCCAGCAAACGCAACCCATCACCGGGGAAAACGCCTGGTTAGCCTCCGCCCTGGCCTCCGTGCACGCCGCCTACCCCGGGAGCGCCACCGCCGCCGATGCCTTCCGGATGCTCACCCAGTTAACGCGAGCCATCGTGGCGTTGCAAACCCCCTCCGGCCTCGTGCGCATGGCCCCCAGCGAGCCGCGCAACTACGCCTACCTGGGGATAGACTACCACGCCACCGCCTCCATCGAAAACAACCTTTCCTGCATCCCCGTCCTGAAATACATGTCGACGCGCGCCCCCTCCGGCGAACGGGCTACCTACGCCGCGGCGCTGGCGAAACTCGAAAACGCCGTGTTGGAGATGTACAACGTCAACGGCCGCTACTTCAACACCGGTAAAGACCTGGCAACCGGCGAGGTAAACACGAAATTCGCCACGGATTGCCAGACGTGGTGCATCCTCGCCTTCGGCCCCGAACGCCTGGACGCGCTGATGCTGGAGCGATACGGCGTGCCGAACGCCAGCGCGCGGCTCCTCGAGAGGACGCTGGAAATCGCCGGCGTGCAAAAGGAAGGCGCCTACGCCGGACTGGATTTTTACGACCGCGCCTCGGTAATCAGCTTCGAGTGGTCGTTGGGATTCCTCTCGGCCGCCCGCGAGGTGCTCGCCCTGAACGAGAACGCCGCGCTGCGACAGGCCGTTACCACCATCAACGCCTACATCGCCTCCCGCGTCACCACTCCGGGGTTGCTGCCCTACACGGACTCGCCCGAACCCGTCGACACCGGTCACGGCTGGATCACCATCCCGCTCATGAACAGCCTGGCCTCCAGCGCCTGGTACATCTTCGAGACGGCGGAAGCGACAGTGAATCCTTTCGACATCTAACCTCCGCTGATACCTCCAAAGAGAATATTCCCCACCACGATTCCATTGAAAGAGCCGCGTTGTCTAACCGTACCGTCGTCGTATCCTGTTTTTTGGAAAAGCGGCTCCACGCGATGACGGGCAGGGCCGTGGTGAAAGGGGAGGGTGGCGGCAGGCGGCTATTGACAGCCCCTTCCCCGGTTGCTCCCCCCTTGGCCATCGCGGGAAACCCGGAAATTCTGCTAACTTCGCGACGTAAATCATGAAAAATGCTATATCCTTTTAAATTTCATCCCATTCTGAAGCCCACGATATGGGGGGGGGAGCGGTTACGGGCGAAAAGCGAGCAAACCGCGGGCGACATCGCCGGGAGCGCGCCCATTGGCGAAAGTTGGGAAATATCGGCCGTGGAGGAACACGTGTCCGTCGTGTCGAACGGCCCGCTGGCCGGCAATGACCTGCAAGAGTTGGTGGAAATATACATGGGCGACCTCGTGGGCGACGCCGTTTACGAGCGGTTCGGCATCGAGTTCCCCTTGCTTATCAAGTACATCGACGCGCGGGACGACCTCTCCATCCAGGTACACCCCGACGACGAAACGGCGCGGCGACGGCACAACGCCAACGGGAAAACGGAGATGTGGTTCCTCGTCGACGCCGACCCGGAAGCCTCCCTGGTGCTCGGTTTCGATCGTCCCACCGACAAGGCGGAGTTCCTGCGAGAGGTCGACGCCGGTCGCCTGATGAACCTCCTGCACGTGGAGCCGGCGCGTGCCGGCGGTTGTTTTTTTATCCCCGCGGGGCTGGTACATGCCATACGCTCGGGATGTTTTATCGCCGAGATACAGCAGACGTCGGACATCACCTACCGCGTCTACGACTACGACCGGAAGGACGCCGCCGGCCACGAACGGGAGCTGCACGTCGACCTTGCCGCGGACGTGATTGACTACCGTTACTCCCCCCGTCGCGCGGTGAATTACGCGCCCCGCGTCAACCAATCGACGCGGCTGGTGTCCTGTCCTTACTTCACCACCAGCCTGTTGGAGATCGACAGGGAGATCGCGCGGGATTACATCTCCATCGACTCGTTCGTCATTTACATGTGCCTGGAGGGACGTTTCACCATCGTCGCCGGGGGGTGCGACCCGGTGACGGTGTCGCGGGGCGAGACGGTGCTCGTCCCGGCCGTCCTGAAAAACCTGACGCTTTATCCCGACGAGGTTTCCCGGTTGCTGGAGATATTTATCGAGTAGTACTCCTTTATTATAGCGCGCGGGTTTCCGCGCTTTTTTTTTGCTAACGGGGCGTCGGCACGCGCTTGCCGCTCGCCGTTTCGCGCGAGATACTCCCGATCATCACACCAGCGAAAGTTATTACTCCATAAATAGCGCCCGTCACTCCATAAATAGCGCCCGTCACTGTAAAAGTGAAACCCCTGATAGCATAAATGAAACCCGTGATAGCATAAATGAAACCTGTGATAGCATAAATGAAACCCGTGATAGCATAAATGAAACCTGTGATAGCATAAATGAAACCCGTGATAGCATAAATGAGACCTGTGATAGCATAAATGAAACCTGTGATAGCATAAATGAAACCTGTGATAGTATAAATGAAACCCATTTATGCTATCACGGTTTTCATTTATGCTATCACGGTTTTCATTTATGCTATCAGGAACTTCATTTATACTATCACGGGGTTCATTTATGCTATCATGAACTTCATTTATACTATCACGGGTTTCATTTATGCTATCAGGAACTTCATTTACGCGGTGACGACGAACACCTCCCCTGCCCTGTAAAAAAAACACCTGCTTCCCGCCCTGTAACAATCACTTAACGGGAAGCGCGCGAAACGTCACGGGGGTGTAACAAGGATGATACAGCGTGCCCGTACTTTCGTCGCGAGAATTTCAAACTGATTAAAACATGTACTCATGAAACATTTCTTGCTGTTTTTTATCTTGGGAATCATCCTCGCGCCGGCCGTCCAGGGGCAGACGGGGGAGAGGCGCGTCGAAGTAACGGGCACGGTTACAGACGCGAAGACGGGCGAAAGCCTCCCCGGCGCCAACATCACGGTGCGGGGAACGACGAATGGCGCGGTCACGGACGGCGCCGGCAGGTACCGCGTGCAGGCGCCGGCAACCGGAGCGGTGCTGCGTTACAGCTTCACCGGCTACGCGACTAAAGAAGAGACGGTTGGCAACCGCCGCGTGATCGACGTGACGCTCCAGGAGGAGGCCTCGCGGCTTGACGAGGTGGTCGTCACCGCCCTCGGCGTCACCCGCGAAAGCCGGACGCTGGGCTTCTCCGTGCAACAAGTCGGGGGGGAGATGCTGGTGGAATCGCGCGAGAACAATCTCCTCAACGGCCTCAACAGTAGGGTCGCCGGCGTGCGCGTCACCGCCCCGGCGGGGGGCATCGGGGCGTCCGCCAACATCCAAATCAGGGGGCAGAACTTCGTCAGCGGCTACAATTACAACAACTCGCCCCTCTTCGTCGTCGACGGCGTGCCCGTCAGCAACAACAACGAGCAATCCGCGCGCGCCTTCACCGGTAGGCAGGACTTTAATAATCCGAACTTTACATCCGGCGAGGGCGAGGTGGACTACGGCAACGCCGCCGGCGAGATTGACCCGAACGACATCGCCTCCATCTCCATCCTCAAAGGCCCCAACGCAGCGGCATTGTACGGGTCGCGCGCGTCCAACGGGGTGGTGTTGATCACGACCAAATCGGGGCAGGGGGCGCGAGGACTTGGCGTCTCCTTCTCCTCGTCGTTCATGCTGGAAAGCCCGCTGGTGTTGCCTGATTACCAGTATGTCTACGGCCAGGGTCGCGACGGTCGATACGCCTACCGCGACGGCGCCGGGGGGGGCGCGAACGACGGCGTGATCGAGAACTGGGGGCCGCCGATGGACGGTCGGCTGGTGGCGCAGTGGGACTCGCCGCTGAACCCCGTCACGGGCGAGCGCGTGCCGACGCCCTTCATCGCCTACCCCCACCAACTGCGTGATTTCCTGGTGACAGGGCACACGGCGACGAACAACTTGTCGATGGTTGGCGGCGGCGAGCGGTACGATTTTCGCGCGTCGTACACCAACGTGTCGCAGCGGGGCGTCGTCCCCAACACGGATTTGTCGCGGAACTCCATCGGCGTCAACGTCGGCCACGAGCTCGCGCCGGGCGTCAAGTTTTCGGTCAACATGAACTACTTGCAATCCTCCAGCGACAACCGCGCCAGCTACGGCGCCAAGAACGAGGATGCCATCATGCGCATCTTCCTCTACATGCCGCGCAACGTGGACGTCAAGAAGTTGCGCGACCATTGGCAGGAGGGTTCCGGCGAAACGCGCCAGGCCAGCCCCGTGTGGAACGCCAACGGCGAGCGGCTGAATAACCCCTACTTTGTCGTCCGCGAAAACCTCAACGGCAACAAGCGCGAGCGGCTGTTCGGCCACGTGAAGCTGGAGGTTGACCCGCTGCCCGACTTGCACCTGCTGCTCCGATCCGGCCGCGATTTTTATATCGACAAGCGCGCCATGCGCCACGCCGTATCCTCGACGCAGTACGTCAACGGTTATTACCAGGAGGACGATGTTAGTTTCCTGGAAACCAACCACGACCTGCTTCTCACCTACACCCGCCCGTTAAGCGACGATCTCTCGCTGGACCTCTCCGCCGGCGGCAACCTGATGCGGCAGCGCTCCGAGCGTCTCGGCGCCATTGCCCCCCGGCTGGCCATCCCCGGTGTTTACAACATCACCAACAACGCCGTCCCCATCATCGCCGGCAACACGTTCCAGGAGAAGCGCGTTAACTCGCTCTACGGCACGGCCAGGATAGGGTATAGAAACGCGATCTTCCTCGACCTCACGGGTCGCAACGACTGGTCGAGCGCCCTTCCGCGCGCCAACCGCTCCTACTTTTACCCGTCGGCCTCGCTGAGCGCCGTGCTCACGGATCTGCTTGGGGTACAGAATCCTTCCACCTTCCTGAAGGCGCGGGCGAGTATCGCCTCCGTGCGTCGCGATTTGGAGCCGTACCAGACGTCGGCCAACTTCCAAATTTCACAGGGATGGGGCGGCGAAACGGTTGCCGTTCACAACAATAACTACCCCAACGCGGACATTCGCCCGGAGAACGTCCTCTCCTACGAGTTCGGCATCGACGCCCGCTTGCCCCGCGTCACCCTCGACGCCACCTTTTACAAGAGCATCACCACGGACTTGATTATTCCCGTGACCCTCAACCCGTCAGCAGGCTACGACACCAAGCTCATGAACGTCGGCAAGATGACCAATCGCGGCATCGAGCTGATGCTCGGCCTGACGCCGGTACGCGCCGGGGATTTCCGCTGGAAGCTGGCGCTTAACTACGCGGCCAATCGCAACAAGGTGAATCGCCTGGCCGAAAACGAGGGGGTTTCGCGCATCCGCCAGCTGGAGCGATGGGTGTCCCTCGAGCTGCGGACGGAAAATACCAAGGGCGACGGGTCGTTCGGCTCGCTCTACGGTGATTATCTTATATATAAGGACGGACGACTGACGCACCGCAACGGTTTCCCGCAGGAGGAAAACGGCGATTGGGGCTACGTCGGCAACATCAACCCGCGCTGGACGGGCAGCATCGACAACGAGTTTCACTACAAGGCGTTTTCTGCCAACTTCCTGGTTAGCATCCAGCAAGGGGGCGTGGTTTATTCCCGCAGCTACATCGATGGCATCCGCGCGGGCAGCCTCAAGGAGTCGCTCGTCAACCGCGACGCCGAGGGCGCCGGCCAGATGATCGGCGAGGGGACGGACATCGATACCGACGCCACCAACGCCACCCCCGTCACCACCCGCGAGTACTGGCGGGCGTATCACGACAACGACCGCGGCGGCACCTTCAACGCCTCGTACGTCAAGCTCCGCGAGGCGCGCCTCAACTTCCGCCTCCCCGCGCCGTTCCTCGAAAGGCTGCGGTTGACCGGCGGCTCCGTGTCGCTCGTCGGCCGAAACCTGCTGCTGTGGACGAAAGTCCCGAATATCGACCCGGAGGTTTCCTCCTACGACGGCCAATACCAGGGCGTTGAAACCATGTCGCTCCCCACGTCGCGCAACTACGGTCTCTCCATCAACCTCAATTTTTAGAATCATGAAAACACACATTCTTACAAGCACGCTTTTGCTCCTCATCGCGAGCGCGTGCGCCGATTTCGACCAGATCAACAAAAACCCCAACAACCCGGAGAGCGTCCCGCCGGAACTGCTCATCCCGCCCATCATCAGCACGGCCGCCGGCGGCGTCACGGGCAGCGGAACCCGCGCCGGGCAGTACGTTCAGCACCTTGCATGGATCGGCGGCACCAGCGAGGGCGACGGTCGATACAACCTCACCGGCGCCTCCTACCGCGAGGAGTGGAACGCCGCCCTGCGCCTCATCAAGGACGTTAACCAGCTCCGCGAGAGCGCTATCGCCACCCGACAACCGCAGTACGAGGCCGTTGCCCTCGTGTGCAAGGCCTACATCCTCTCCGTCGTCACGGATGCTTTTGGCGATATCCCCTACCGCGAGGCCGGAAAGGGCAACGTCGCCGGACTGGAGTTTCCTCGTTACCAGGCGCAACAGGAGGTTAATGCCGATATCCTCGCCGATCTCGAGGAGGCCAACCAGATCTTCAAAGCCCTGCCGACGGGCGCCACCATCAACCGCGATATTCTCTTCAGCGGCGATCCCTCCGCCTGGCGAAAGTTCGCTAACTCCCTCAAAGTGCGGGTGCTCATGCGCCAATCGCGAAAGGTGGACGTCAAAGCGGCCGTCGCTGCCATCTTCAATAACCCCGCGGAGTACCCCGTTTTCGCCGCGGAGGCTGATCAAGCCACGCTTCGTTACGACAATCGCACCAACATCTACCAGTGGTTCATCGTCAACCCGCCCGCCGACGGCAGCGGCGTCAACTTCGGCGACAACGCCCGCGTGAGCCAGGTGATGGTCGACTTGCTGCAGCGCGATGCCGATCCGCGCCTTCCCATCTACGCCGCGCCCACGCGTAACTCCCACGCTGCCCGACGCGTTAACCCCGCCACGCTTCTCGAATACCGCGGGCAACCCGCCGGCCTCAGCGCCGCCGAGCAGGAGGGAATGCACTCCCGCGCCGGGCTGGACGAGGGCGATTTCTCCGTTATCAGTCGCCGTATTCGTATGGAAAGCAGGGCGTTCCTCATGACCCTCTCCGAGTTGCTGCTACTGAAAACGGAGGCCATCCTCGCCGGCATGGGCGTCAATGGCGACGCTGCCGCCACGTATCGCGCCGCCGTCACCGCGTCCTTCGACAAATGGCCGCAGCTGGAGGACGCTCCCTACATCTCCGATGCCATGAAAACCACCTACTTCGCCCAACCCTCCGTCGCCCTCGACCCCGTGAACGGCGCCCGCCAGGTGGCCGAGCAGCTGTGGATCGACTCCTTCCTCAACGGCTTTGAAGGATGGGCTGGCTGGCGGCGCACGGGCGTCCCGACGATCGTCCCCGGCCCGTCGGTGCTGTCGCCGATCCCCGTCCGCTACGTCTACTCGGACAACGAGCAGAATAACCCCAGCCTCCTCCTCTGGGTCAACGAGATGATGAACGGGCAGATGCCCGACCACAACGTCAAGGTGTGGTTTCAGCCCTGATGCTCACCCGTTAAACCAAAACAGATGATACGCCAAACAATAACCGCCCTCCTCGTGGCCTGCACCCTCGCGGCGCCGGCCACCGCGCGGGAGTATACCGTCAACCAAAACGCTCACGCGCACAACGATTACATGAATCCCCACCCCTTCCACGCGGCGCACTCCCTCGGCTTCGCGTCCATAGAGGTGGACGTCATCCTCCGCGACGACCAGCTTTACGTGGCGCACGAACCCGCCGCGATCCTCCCCGCCCGCACCTTCGCCCGCCTCTACCTGCTCCCGCTGCTGGAGCAAATCGACCTCAACGGCGGCGCGCCGTATCCCGACGGAGGGTCGCTGCAACTGCTTGTCGACCTGAAGACGGACGCCGACGCCACCCTCCGCCGCCTCGAGCGCGAGCTGGCGCCGCATCGTCACCATTTCGATCCCGCCGCCAACCCCAACGCCGTCCGCGTCATCATCACCGGCAACGTTCCCGCGCCGGAACACTTTGATGACTACGACGCTATCTTCTTTTTCGACGGCAATCCCCGCGTCGAGTACACGTCGAGCCAATCCGCCCGCGTCCCCCTCGTCAGCCTCCCCGCCTTCTACTTCACCAGGTGGAACGGCCTGGGACGCATGCCCGAACGCGAGCGTCGCGCCATGACCGCCGTCGTCGATTCCCTCCACCGCGCCGGTAAAAAAGTCCGCTTCTGGGGCGCCGCCGACACCAAAACCCTTTGGCAGGCCTACATCAAGATGGGCGTCGACTATATCAATACCGATCGTCCCGCCGCCCTCGCCGCCTTCCTCGATCATCGCGAGCAACGGCTCTACGCCCCGACCGCGCCCGCCGCCGCCCTCCCCTACGCGCCGCTGCCCCCCACTCCCCGGCAAAAACCCAAGAACGTCATCCTCCTCATCAGCGACGGCGCCGGCCTCGCCCACCTGTGGGCGGCGGCAACGGCCAACGGCGGCGCCCTCAACGTCACGACGATAGAAAACACGGGCTTTCTCGTCACCGCGCCCGCCGATGATTACAACACGGACTCCGCCGCTGCCGGCACCGCCCTCGCCACCGGCCACAAAACCAGAAACCGCTACATCGGCGTCGACACCGTCGGCCGTCCCCTTGCCAATCTTACCGAAACCCTCTCCGCCCGCGGCATCGCCTGCGGCATCATCACCAACGATAACCTCACCGGCGCCACCCCCGCCGCCTTCTACGCCCACCGCCGCGAGCGCGACGAAAGCGATAGCATCGCCCGCGACCTCCTGGCGTCGCCGCTCGTCCTCGCCGTTGGCGGACGACCACGCGTCTTCACCGCCGCCAACGCCCCGGACAGTGCTCGCGGCGAAGCCCTCCGCGCCGGCTTCCTCCTCGCCAACAGCATTGCCGATCTCCAGCGCGCCCCCTCCGACGCCCGCGTGATTTGCCTCGACCGCGACGATGCTGCCCGCGATTTTCGCCTCATCGAGTCCGCCTTCGCCCCCTGCCTTCGTCGCCTATCTTCCTCCCCCTCCGGCTTTTTCCTGATGGTAGAGGGCGCCAAGATCGACGCCGGCGGACACTCCAACAACCTCGCCCTCTGCATCGATGAATACCTCAGCTTCGACCGCGTGGTTGGCGAGGCGCTCCGCTTTGCCGATGTCGACGGGGAGACGCTTGTCATCGTCACCTCGGATCACGAGACCGGCGGCCTCGTCCCCCTCGACGGCAATTACTCCGCCGGCACGATGCTCGGCCACTTTGCCACCACCGATCACACGGGCATCCCCGTCCCCCTCTTCGCCCACGGCCCCGGCGCGTCGTTTTTCCGCGGCTTTTTCCAAAATTCCGACCTATTTTCCCGCGTCACCCGCTGCCTTTTCCCGGTTCCTTAGTCTTTTTTCCTAACCTCCCGCGAAGAATTGAACGCGGGCGCCCCCTCCTCGCTATCCTTCCCCTCCCCTGGAAGTTTACGCGAGGAACGCGCCCGCGTTCTTCGTTTTTACGCCACTGTTCGCGACAGTAATTCCTGTTTTTGAAACTTTTTTTCCATTTTGGCATTTTTTCCGCCTTGCGCCATTGTCCCGCTTGCATATTTATTACGTGCGGGACATCCCCGCCCCTCCTGCTGGTGTTCTTTCCGTGAAATAGGCGATTTTCTGATGTCATTCACGATAACTGTGCTTTCGTGAATGACGATTTCTGAAAATACATCAATGCAATAGAGCAAAATGTATGAAATAATGCGCAACGGTCTACTGAAATAGGACGGAAATCGTGTACTCTTTACCGATATTTCGTCTATTTGTTGCCAAAAAAAAGCAAATGCGCCGGAATACATCATAAAAACGTGGCGTTTTTTGTGTGCATAATTACGCAACAGTGTCGATATGCGCAACATTTTTATTTTTGGGAAAAATATTTGCGATATTTGCACGAAATAAAACACCGGTCTACTTTTGGGGCGATTTATTTTCATAATTTAAAATAAAAATCATGAGACACACACTTTCAAATCTTCAAGCGAGTGATGATCGTCATTCTCGCCCACGTAAGTCACCCGGAATAATCAAATGGATGACAGTAGGAATCTTTTGCCTGTTATGCGGGACAGCCACGCTTCAATCGTGCAGCAAAGATGATGGGCCGGTAACAAAGTCGAAAATGGAAGATATCGACTGGGGCCGCTTTGAAGGATTCATCGACGGGAAGGAGTACTCCGTGCAAAACACCCCCTACCCCGAGCGTAATATCCTCATCTCCTCGATACGCATCGGGACGAGCAATCTTGACTCCAGCACCTCGTTCTTTTCCGGAATCGACGCGATGCGAACAAGTATTCTCCTCGAGGAAAACCTCGCGCTGAACATCTACCTCTACAACCTCGTGCCTGGTATGCGTAATATCACCTCCTTCACGTCTTCCCTGGAAGACACGTACAATTACATCGAGTTGGTTCGTCTCGAAAAAGATACGGAAGGGCAAGAACGGAAAGTTTGTTACCTGCCGGGAGCAGAGCGTGAAACCTCCTTCTACGTGGAGATCACCGACGTGATTTGGGCTACCCCTTCCTCCCCGATCATCGAGGCCAAATTAGTGGGAACGCTCTATAACGAAGAAAATTCCTCGGATTCGATTTATATCAACGCCGAGTATAGTGCTCGGTAAATTTTCATATACACAAACAAAATTTAAACGAAATGAAAAAAATCTTTTTCTTTGCAGCCATCGTCTGCCTGTTTTCCTGCTCGCGCGAACAGGAAGAGTTGCAAGCCGGGAAAGAGATTCCCGCGAAATTGTTCACCCTATTGTAAGGGCGAATAATTATTCGCCCCTACGGGATGACGAACCATCCCCGGATACCGACAACACGTAACCCCGCTGGCGCGATATCATTGGATAATGCTGTAGGGGCGCGCCTCGCGTGCGCCCTCGGTGACGCGTCTCGCGTCTCGCGGTATCGTTGGATAACGCTGTAGGGGCGAATAATCATTCGCCCCAGGGATCGCTCATCCCGCGAAATCGTTCACCCTATTGTAAGGGCGAATAATTATTCGCCCCTCGCGGGATGACGAACCATCCCCGGATACCGACAACACGTAACCCCGCTGGCACGGTATCATTGGATAATGCTGTAGGGGCGCGCCTCGCGTGCGCCCTCTCCCGCGTGCGCCCCTTTTCCCACGCCCCCCGATAATAACACGGCCAAACACGCCTCCGCTGACGCGGGCTTGTAGCCCGTGCCACCACCGGAAAGACCGCCTTTTTGGAGGCACGGACTACACGTCCGCGCCAGCACCGGAGTTGTCACCGGGATGCACGCGGAAAAGGGCGCACACAGAGGTGCGCCCCTACGACATTCTCCAACGAAACCGTTGGGGCGCACCTGCGTGTGCGCCCTCTCCCGCGTACGCCCCCCC
>JAIRXZ010000113.1 GCA_031267995.1 Odoribacteraceae bacterium
GCAAGGAGGATGCTTCCATGTTGCTCCGCTACGTGAAGGACGAGGCTGCCGCCGCGGCTTTCGCCGGGGCGACGAACGGCAGTCGGGTGGTCTTTAACTTGTTGAAGGCGTATCCCAACGAGACCGATCTCGCGGCCATGCTGCAGGTGAGTAAGGAGGTTGTCCGCGCGCTGGTTTCTGATTTTGCTTTCACGGTCGGCGAGATCAGGCGCTACAAGAAGGCCGAGGTGAGCCAGGCGCTGTTCGATAAGTTGTACGGCGAGGGGAAGGTGAATAGCGAGGCGGAGTTCCGGGAGAAGATCAGGGAACGGCTGGAGCAACAATACAAGGAGCATAGCGATTATCGCTTTAATATCGATGCCAAGGAGAAGATGTTCAGGAAGAACGAGGCGGTGCCTTTTCCCGATGATTTTTTTAGACGCTGGATCGCGAGGGTGAGCAAGGATGCCACGCCGAAGGAGCTGGAGGAGATTTTCCCCTCTACCAAGGAGAGTTTCGAGTGGGGTTTTATCAAGCAGGCGATGCAGAAGGAGTACAATATCCAGGTTACGGAGGAGGATGCGAGGGTGTGTGCCCGCTCGCTTGCCGCTTCCGAGTTGAGGCAACGCGGTTATTACTATTTTACCGCGGAGGATCTCGACGGTTATGCCGAGCAAATCATGAAGGACGAGCAGCAGCGCGAGAAGTCGTATAACATGGCGCTGGACGAGATGGTTTTTGCCTGCATCAGGGAGAATGTCAAGTTGGATGAACAGGATATAACGCTGGATGATTTCCAAAAGCTGTTCAAGTAAGCGTGACGATTGAAGGAGCGTAAGCTCGATTCCAAGGATAGGCTGCCCGACCGGGCAGCTTTTTTTTTGCCTACCCCGGTGGGCGACGCGGAGTTTCCTTTATACTTCGTTGCCGGTACGGGCGCCCCGCTCTCCTCGGACACTCCTCAAATTCACTCTCGCTTGACGCGGTGAGACTCTCGCCGCTTTAGTTCCGGCTCTCGCCGCTTTAGATGCGGCTCGTCCCGCTTTAGATGCGGCCAGTCCCGCTTTAGTTGCGACCCGTTCCGCTTTAGTTGCGACTCGTTCCGCTTTAGTTGCGACTCGTTCCGCTTTAGATGCGGCTCGTTCCGCTTTAGATGCGGCTCGTTCCGCTTTAGATGCGGCTCGTTCCGCTTTAGATGCGACCCTCCCCTCCTTAGTTCCGACTCTCCCCGCTTTAGTAGGGGCACACCTTATATATAGGAGCACGTCGAGACACTCCTTATGTATAAACCGGGCAGCTTTTTTTTGCCTGTCCCGGTGGGCGGCGCGGGGTTTCCTTTGTACTTCGTTACCGGTATGGACGCCCCGCTCTTGTCGCGTGTCGGGCCGTCGCCGGGGGCGCGAAAAAACTCCCGCGGCCGCGCTCCCGCCCGGTTTTTTTTCCTAATATTACGGGCTGAAAAAACGGGGGCCGCGGGTGACACCTTCTCGCGCGTCGGGCGGTAATCTCCCGTGCGTTTCACGAAATCTATAACGTGTATCATGAAAAACAAACAAGGGGAAAAAGCGTCGCCTCCCGCGACATCGCGCCGGTCGGGAGGGGCGGGCGCCGCGGGAACGTGTAAACCTCGCGCGAGCGTGTTGTTCCCGTTTCTTTACGCGCTCGTCTATACATTCAGTCTTCTCCCCGCGGCGTTGCTGTACAAGCTGTCGAGTTTGCTGTACCTCTTTATTTACCACGTTTTCTCCTACCGGAAATCGGTGGTGGTGCAAAACATCGCCCGGTCGTTCCCGGACAAGCGGTACGACGAAATCGCCGCCATCACCAGCACCTTCTACCGATCCTTCTGCGACAACCTTATCGAGATCCTCAAATCGGCCTCCATCTCCGCCCGGCGACAGAAAAAGAACGTTGTCCTCGTCGGGGGCGAAATCGTCGAAAACCACATCAAGCAAGGGCGGCAGGTGATCGCGAGCATGGGGCATTGCGGTAACTGGGAGATCCTGAACGTGCTCCCGTTGATGCTGTCGGTGAACGTGAACACGGTTTACAAGCCGCTCTCCCCGCGTTGCATCGATCGCCTGTTTTTGAAAACGCGCTCCCGTTTCGGCATGAAGATGATTCCCCACAAGTCCATCGCGCGGCACTTTATCTCCCACAGGGACAATCCCTCGATGTACCTGTTTCTCGCCGACCAGTGTCCCAAGGCCGCGGCGGAGGCCTACCCGTTCGACTTCATGCACCAGAAGACGATGGTCTTCGCGGGCATCGAGCGGCTGGCTTGCATGACGGGCGCCGTCGTTGTTTACCTGCACGTGGTCAAGGTTTCGCGCGGGAAATACCAGATAGAATGTAAAGAGATCTGTGCCGACCCCGGCAAGTCGAAAGCCACGGAAATTACCGGGGAGTACGTCCGCCTCCTGGAACGCAATATAGAGGAGTACCCCGGCGGCTGGCTCTGGTCGCACAAACGCTGGAAGCGATAAGCCGCCGGCGCCCAAACCCACTAAAACACGAAATATGAAAACGAAGCCTCTCTCCTCGATTCTCCTCCTGTTATCCCTGCTCGTTCTTCTTCCGTCGCCGGTACTTCTCCCCCGCGAGCAGCCCGTTGTCGCCACCGATACCCTCCCGGCGCGGGGCGTCTACTTCGACAAAAAGCACTACACCCCGGAGCCGATCCCCACCTATGCCGACAACAAGGAACGCCTCCCCGAACCGGTGCTGGAGCGCGATCCCGGCTGGGTGGAGATGTACCACAAGACATGGGAACTCGCCTTCGCCCACATCAAGGCGCCCACGCGGGGAAACGCCTTCGTCTCCAACTATTACGATGAGGCCTTCGACCAAAATATTTACCAGTGGGATATCATCTTCATGACCATGTTCGGCAAATACGCGCACCACGTCTTCCCCGGCATCCGCTCCCTGGACAATTTTTATTGCAGCCAGCGTCCCTCCGGCGCCATCTCCCGGATGATCAGCGAGCGAAACGGTAGGGACTATTTCAGCAGCGAGGACGATCCCAACTTCATCAACCCGCCGCTATTCAGTTGGGCGGAGGTAGAAAACTTCAGGATCAGCGGCGACAAGGCGCGCCTGCTCGAGGTGCTCCCCGCCCTGGAAAAATACCACGAGTTTGTCCGCTCCAAGCGCAACGGGGACGACACACCGCACCAGCTCTACTGGAGCAACGGCCAATCATCGGGCATGGACAACACTCCCCGCGACGAGGGTCGCCCCCGCACCCACTGGTCGTCAGACCACCAGGGCTGGGTGGACGCCTCCGCGCAGATGGTGATCCAGTGCGACAACATCGCCACCATCTGCGACGAACTCGGCCTCGCCGCCAAAGCCGCCGACTACCGGGAGCGGGGCAAGCAAATCGCCAGCCGCGTGAACACCTGGATGTGGGACGATGCCGACGGTATCTATTACGACATCAGCGTGGACGGCGCCCGCGGGCGGTGGAAGACCATCGCCGCCTTCTGGCCGATGCTCGCCGGCATCACCAACCCGCGCCAGGACAGCGCCCTGATTGCCCACCTGCAAAACCCCGACGAATTTTGGCGCGACATGATCTTCCCCTCCCTCGCTGCCAGCCACGACGTCTACCAGGCGCGCGGCGGCTACTGGCTCGGCGCTGTTTGGGCGCCCACCAACTACGCGGTCATCAAGGGACTGGAGCGGGTAGGCGCCAACGCCTTCGCCCACGAAGCCTCGGAACGCTACATCGAGGCGCTCTACCAGGTCTATCTCCAAACCGGCACTTTGTGGGAAAATTACGCCCCCGAAAAAATCGACGGCCGCTTCACCCAGGGCGTCAACGACCGGACGCCCCCCGCTGACTGTCGCTCCGATTTTGTCGGCTGGACGGGCTTAGGCCCCATCTCCCTCCTCGTGGAAAATGTCCTCGGCTTCCGCGTCGACGGCGTTCGGAGGACAGTCACCTACGACCTCCGCCGCCTCGACCACCACGGCATCCGTCGCCTCCGCCTGGCGGACATCACCACCACCATCACCACCGCCAACCGCGAGCAGAAACCCACCGCGGCAAGCATCACCGTCACCGCCGACAAACCCTACACCCTCGTCATCCTCTTTGGCGACAAACGGCGGGAATATGCCATCCGTCCCGGCACTCGCGTTATCCGCCTGACCTCCCGTTAACCGGCGGGAAAACTCCCCGTTTTTGTTACATTCGCGGGAACTTTAAACCCAAACAGTACCTGCATGTATCTACTCAACGGCTTTAAAATACGGGAATTTCTGGAGCTGGAATCCACCAACAGCGAAACGTGGCGTCTCGCCGAGGAGCTGGAGGACAGGAGCGTGATCATCACCCCCCACCAAACCCAGGGCAGGGGAAACGACGGCAACACCTGGGAGAGCGAGCCGGGCAAAAACATCTCCATGACCATCCTCCTCCGCCCCGTCGGCCTCCTGGCCAGCGAGCAATTCATCCTCTCCATGCTCGTCGCCCTGGGTACGCTGGACTTCGTCGCCCGGCACGTCCCTGGCGCCACCATCAAATGGCCGAACGACATCTACGTGGACGACCGGAAAATCGCCGGCATCCTCATCGAGCACATGGTACACCGCGACACCATCCACCTCTCCCTCTGCGGCGTGGGGCTAAACGTCAATCAAGCCCGCTTCATCTCGGACGCCCCCAACCCCGTCTCCCTGTACCAGCTCCTCGGCCGCGAAATACCGCTACGCCAGGCGCTCGCGCAGCTCCTGGAAGCCATCGGCGCCCGCCTCGACGCCCCCCGCGACTACCCCGCCACCCGCGTCGAATACACCTCGCGCCTCTACCGCGGTACCGGCATCTACCCCTGGAAAGACAACTGGGGCAGATTCAGGGCATCCATCCGCGGCGTCAACAAATACGGGCAGCTACTCCTCGACGACGAAACCGGCCGCCAGCGCGTCTACGGATTTAAAGAGGTACGCTACGTCTTGTAATTTCTCGCGATATGCGTACCTTCGCGCAAAACAAACAACATGGTAGAAAACTATACTGAAGCGGACATTCGCACCCTCGATTGGAGGGAACATGTCCGCCTGCGTCCCGGCATGTACATCGGTAAATTGGGCGACGGAACGGCCACGGACGACGGCATATACGTCCTCGTCAAGGAGGTCGTGGACAACTCCATCGACGAATTTGCCATGGGCGCCGGCAGCGAAATCACGGTCGACGTGGAAGAGCGCGTCGTCCGCGTTCGCGACCGTGGCCGGGGCATCCCCCTGGGCAAGCTCGTGGACGTATCCTCCCGCATGAACACCGGCGCCAAATACGACTCGGAAGCCTTCAAAAAATCGGTCGGTCTCAATGGCGTGGGCATAAAAGCCGTCAACGCCCTCTCCGAAAATTTCACCATACAATCCTTCCGCGACGGCGAAACGAAAACCGTCCGCTACACCCGCGGCATCATCGAAGAAGAACAACCCACCTGCCCCACCGACCAGCCCAACGGCACCCTCGTCACCTTCACGGCGGACAAGGAACTGTTCGGCAACTACCACTACATCATGGAATACCTCGAATCCATGTTCAAGAACTACGTCTTCCTCAACACCGGCCTCACCATCAACTTCAACGGCCAGAAACTCCTCTCCAAGCGCGGCCTCCACGACCTCCTCACCGAAAACATGAACGGCGAGGGCCTCTACCCCATCATCCACCTCAAGGGGCGCGACATCGAAATGGCCATGACCCACGGCCGCCAGTACAGCGAGGAATACTACTCCTTCGTCAACGGCCAGCACACCACCCAGGGAGGCACCCACCTCGTCGCCTTCCGCGAGGCCATCGGGAAAACCATCCGCGACTTCTACAAGCGCGACCTCGACCTGGCCGACGTCCGCCACTCCGTCATCGCCGCCATCAGCATCAAAGTCCAGGAGCCGATGTTCGAATCCCAAACCAAAACCAAATTGGGATCCAAGGACATCGCCCCGGAAGGCCCCACCGTCCGCAACTTCATCATGGACTTCGTCGCCAAAGAACTCGACAACTACCTCCACCGCAACCCCGAAACCGCCGACATCCTCCTCCGCAAAATCATCGAAGCCGAAAAAGAGCGCAAAGCCATGGCAGGCCTCCAAAAAGCAGCCCGCGAGCGCGCCAAACAAGCAAGCCTCCACAACAAAAAACTCCGCGACTGCCGCGTCCACTACGGCGACAACCACGAACTCAAACGCGCCTCCTCCATCTTCATCACCGAGGGCGACTCCGCCAGCGGATCCATCACCAAATCACGCGACGCCAACACCCAGGCCGTCTTCAGCCTCCGCGGGAAACCCCTCAACTCCCACGGCATGGCCAAAAAAGAGGTATACAACAACGAAGAATTCACCCTCCTCCAGGCAGCCCTCAACATCGAAGACGGCCTCGAGGGACTGCGATACAACAACGTCATCGTCGCCACCGACGCCGACGTCGACGGCATGCACATCCGCCTCCTCCTCCTCACCTTCTTCCTCCAATTCTACCCCGACCTCGTCCGCGCCGGCCACGTCTACATCCTCCAGACCCCCCTCTTCCGCGTCCGCAACAAAAAAGAAACCCGCTACTGCTACACCGACGTCGAGCGCGAAAAAGCCATCAAAAACCTCGGCCCAAAACCCGAAATCACCCGCTTCAAAGGCCTTGGCGAAATCTCCCCCGACGAATTCAAACACTTCATCGGCAAAGAAATCCGCCTCGAACCCGTCCGCGTCACCAAGCAAGACTCCATCAGCGAAATACTCGACTACTACATGGGAAAAAACACCCCCGAACGACAGGAATTCATCATCGAAAACCTCTACGTCGAGAAAAACGACCTCCAACCCAACTGAAAAAAAACCGAAATGACAGACACCAACGACACCGTCGAGAACACCCCCCTCCCCCGCCCCGGCGAAAACGGCGAAACCCGCTCCATCCGCCACCTCGCCGGCATGTTCCAGCACTGGTTCCTCGACTACGCCTCCTACGTCATCCTCGAGCGAGCCGTACCCCACCTCGCCGACGGCCTCAAACCCGTCCAGCGGCGCATCCTCCACGCCATGAAACAGCTCGACGACGGCCGATACAACAAAGTAGCCAACATCATCGGCCACACCATGCAATACCACCCCCACGGCGACGCCTCCATCGGCGACGCCCTCGTCCAGCTCGGCCAAAAAGACCTCCTCGTCGACTGCCAGGGAAACTGGGGAAACATCCTCACCGGCGACTCCGCCGCCGCCTCCCGGTACATCGAAGCCCGCCTCTCCAAATTCGCCCTCGAAACCATCTTCAACCCCAAAACCACCCGCTGGCAACCCTCCTACGACGGACGCAAAGAAGAACCCGTCACCCTACCCGTCAAATTCCCCCTCCTCCTCGCCCAGGGAGTAGAAGGAATCGCCGTCGGCCTCGCCTCCAAAATACTCCCCCACAACTTCAACGAACTCATCGACGCCTGCATCGCCCACCTCCGCGGCGAACCCTTCACCCTCTACCCCGACTTCCCCACCGGAGGCCTCGTCGACATCACCCGCTACAACGACGGACTCCGCGGCGGAAACGTCAAAATACGCGCCCGCGTAGAAAAAGACCCCAACAACCGCCTCCTCAAAATCACCGAAATACCCCACGGAAAAACCACCACCACCCTCATCGAAAGCATCCTCAAAGCCAACGAACGCGGCAAAATCAAAATCAAAAAAATAGACGAC
>JAIRXZ010000177.1 GCA_031267995.1 Odoribacteraceae bacterium
TGTTGCGCGTCGCGTAGTGCCCCGGCGGCGATCCGGGCGCGTTGCCACGGGGGAATTTCGCCGAAAACGCGCGCGGTTTTACATCAATCGCGGGCACGATCAAGTTGACCGAGGGCACGTTTAAGTTGACCGTGGGCACGATCAAGTTCGTCGCGGGCACGTTTGATTTCATCGTGGGCACGATCAAATTGACCGTGGGCACGATCAGGTTCATCGTGGGCACGATCAAGTTCATCGTGCCCGCGTTTAAGTTCATCGTGCCCACGGTCAACTTGATCGTGCCCGCGATTGATTTAAAAGCGCGCGCTATTAGCGGCGGCTTGGGCGGGCGCTATTCCGGGGTGGTGGGAGTTTCGGGTTGTTTTTCCCCTTCGGGGGAGCGGGTGGAGTAGATGTCGTGCTTGTCGACGGGGCGGAGATACTCCAGCCACGTGAAGTTTTTCAGGCGCGTCTCCTTGGGTTCCACCATGAAGAGGGGGGTGATGGTGCCGTCGCCGTTGTCGTAGTAGGTGATGTCCGTGATTTGTCGCTCGTTGATCCTGATCTTGATGCGGGGAGCGGAGGCGCTGTGGGGGCCGTAGTATATCCCGTTGTCGTCGACGAAGTAGATGGTTTCGCCGTTGCCGTCGGCATCGATTTGGTATATTTCGTTCTCGTGAAAGTAGCCGGTGAGCGTCCGCCCGGTGATCTGGTCGAACATCTCGGTTTGTTCTCGGCGGGCGATCATGGTGGCGTCGTTGGTGAGGCGAAACTCCCTGGCCTTGCCGTTGGCGGTGGTGAAGGAGATGCGTTCCCCCTTGAGTTGGTTGCCGTTAGCCCAGGCGATGGGTTCGCGGTAGAGGGTGATGGTGGAGTCGCTGGCGAGGTACACCATGGAGTCGCAGACGCCCTGGAGGTCGCGGCTGAAGAAGCGGACGTGGTGGTGTGCGCGGAGGACGTCGCGGTCGAGGCTGTCCTTTTGCATGAAGAGGGTGTCGCCGTGCACGAAGAGGGAGTCGGCCTCGCCGACGAGGATGAGGAGGGCGTCGCGGGTGACGCGCGAAAGGTTGGCGAGCTGGTCGGTTTCAGCGAAATCTCCCTTGACGATGACGTTGTTGACGGTGTCGTGTATGGTGACGCGGTTGTGCATGACGACGAGCTGTCGGATGCTGTCCATGACCATCGTGTCGGCGGTGACGGTGTATGAGGTGTGGGTGACGAGGTTGTTTTTGTATAGTTCGGCGTGGCCGATGGCGGTGTCGTACCAGCCGTCCTCGGAGTAGAGGGTGTTGTTTTTTTCGCCTTTCCCGTTCATGAGTGTTGGGCCGACGAAGGTGACGGTGTTGGTGGCGGTGCTGTATTTGAGGGTGTCCGAGAGGATGGTGTATTCGGGGGAGTTGACCGTGACGGAGTCGACGAAGTTGGCGATTTTGGTTTGGGTGAAGTAGTAGCCGCGGCGGCTGTCGAGGGTGTTTTTGGCGTCGACGAGGTGTCCGTTGTTGAAGTAGTAGCCCAAGTCCCAAATCCCGTCGTAGTCGAGGAAGTTGGTGGTGAGGGTCATGCTGGGGTCTTGGAGGGTGACGTTCCCGCGTACTTGGGTGAAGCGGGTGTTTCCGTCGTAGTGGATGTAGTTGCCGCGGAGGTGTATGCTGTCGTTTTGGATGGCGCGGACGTGGCCGAATGCCTCGACGATGTTGTCGGGGTGGCGGTAGAGGCTGTCGCACCACACGCGCAGGTTGTCGTGGGTCATGTAGACGCTGCCGGTGAACCTGTCGGGGCGTCCCTGCGTTCCTCCCCTGAGGAGGTCGGAGGTGATGTTGATCTTGATCTTCTCCTGCCCTTGCGCCGAGGCGTCGCGCGCGCTTCCCGCCAGCAGGAGAATGATCGCGATCAGCAGGTTACTTAATCCAGCCCCCTTGTCGCAGTGTTTCGTTGGCATATTCGTCGTCGATGTGGATGTAGGTGTTGGCTTGTTTTTCCTTGATCCACTTTTGGATCACGATGTTTGTTTTTTCTTCCTGCAGTTGGTTTTGGAAGAAGAGCCAGTCCTCCTCCAGGTTTGCCTTGTGTTCGGGGTAGAAGGCCTTCAGGCGGATGATCTTGTACTCGTCTTGCCCGCGGCTGCCGTCGAGGAAAGGTTCCGATATTTCGCCCACGGCCAGGCGGTTGACCTGCCTCGCCATTTCGCCGCGCACGAGTTCGCGGAAGAGCTTGGAGTCGGACTGGTCGTTGAGCACCAGGCCGCCGTTGTTGCGGGTGTTTTTGTCCTGGGATACCTGGGCGGCAACCTGGTCAAAGGGGAGGTTCTCGTCCCGGATGAAGCGGGCGATGGAGTCCAGCTTGGCGATGGCTTCCTGGCGTTCCTTCTCCTCGATTTTGGGGCGCAGCAGGATTTGGCGGACGTTGATCAGCTCGCCCTGGCGGTCGATGTACTGGATGATGTGGAAGCCGGCGTCCGTCTCCACGATCCTGGATATCCGGCCGGGTTTGAGGCTAAAGGCGGCGTCGGCGAACTCCGGCGTCATGTCCATTTTCGACTGGTAGCCCAGCTCGCCTCCCCTGACGGCCGATTCCCCGTCCTCGGAGTAGAGGACGGCGAGGCGGTTGAAGGTGGTCTCCCCGGAGAGGACTTGCTCGCGGAAGTCCCTGAGGCGGTTTCTGAGTTTTTCCTTTTCGGCGTCGCTGACGCGGGGTTTGACGACGATTTGCTGGATTTCGTAGCGCGTGGGGACGTCCGGCAGCGAGTCCTTGTCCACCTTTTGGTAGAAGAAGCGTATTTCGGAGGGGGTGCTTTTCACGTGCGACGTGATGCGATCCCGCATCTCCACGGCGACGGCGTTTTCGTGGATGCGCTCGCGGAGGTCGTTCCTGATCTCCGGCATGGATTTTCCCCAGACGGCTTCCAGCCTCTCCTCGGATCCGATCCGGCGGACGTAGTCGCCGAGTTGCGCCTCCAGGTTCCGCGTCACCTGGTCGTCCGTGATGATGACGCTGTCCACCTTGGCCTGCGCCAGGAGGAGCTTCTGGGTGAGCATTCTTTGCAGCAGCATCGTCCGGTCGCGGTCGCTTCCCTCGATAACACCCTCGCGGTAGAGGTCGACGATCTCCCTTTCGATGTCCGATTTCAGCACGATTTCGTCCCCCACGATGGCCACGATCTTGTCCACGGCGTTCTTCTGCGCGGACACGCTGGCCGCCGCGAGCAGGGATAGTAGTAAAAATAGGTGTCTCATGATATGTTGTTTATTCGTGTATACTGACGAAATGTTTTCGCGTTCCCTCCTCGTTGATCTGCCGTTCGAGGTTCTCCTCGAACTCCAGCTTACGTTTGTTCAGCAGGATCAGTTCTATTTCCTGCTTGACGTAGCCGACGGGCGCCACTTCTCGATCCCTCACCATTTCGTTAATCTTGAGAAAGTAGTAGTTCTCGTCGTCCTCCATCTCCGCGCGGGAGTCGTTTTTATGTTTCTCCTCCCATGTTCCCTGGTCGACGGGGAGGAAGTTCAGCAGATACCTCAACTCTATCCACCGGTTGTTGAAGTTGTCAAACTTCTTGGCATGGGTAAGGCAGTACTCCTCCAGCGCGCTGAAGGCCTCCGGTTTGTCCGAGCGGAACCAGTCGCGGAAGCCGGCAATGTTCGCGGTCGACTTGGGGATGATGATCAGCAACGCCCGCACCACGGGGTGGTTCAGGACGAAGTTCACTTTGTTTTGGTCGTAATAGGCGTCGATGTCGGCATCGCGCACGACCCTGTCCATCTTTTGCGCCACCAGCTTTCCCTTGTACTTGTGAATGAGGAGCGACGCGGAGTAGTCCTCCACCTGCTTCCGGATGTCGTTTCGTTCCTCCTCCGTCAGGTTATCGACCGCTTTGGCCAGGAGTAACTCCTTTGTAATCCAGTTTCTGACGTACCCTTGCGCCATGTTCGCGCTGTCCTGCTTGGGCGTCCCCGCGGGGATAAAAGCCGCCACCTCGGACGCGTAGAGATACCTGTCCATGACCTTGGCCACCGACGCGCTATCCCCCGCGAACTCCTTTTTGCACGCGCAGAGCGGGACGAATAGCAGTATAACAACGGGTAGAAACTTCATAGCTTTTTTATTATGCGGGGCGAAAGTAATAAAAAATAGCCGCACCACCAACCGCCGCACCGAATATTGGAAAAAGGCGGGGAGCGCCTTTTGAAAGGAAAGCGCTTTTCGTAGCTTCGCGGGAGATTAAACAATATGACAGAACGACAGAACATACCCGCGGAAACCTGCCGCGATCTCCTGAAACGATACTGGGGATACGACTCCTTCCGACCCCTGCAGGAGGAGGTTATCCACTCCGTCCTGGAGGGGCGCGATACCCTGGCGCTCATGCCCACCGGCGGGGGAAAATCACTCGCTTACCAGATACCGGCGCTCGTCATGGAGGGCATGTGCATCGTGGTGACCCCCCTGATTGCCCTCATGCGCGACCAGGTTACCGACCTTCGCCAGAGGGGCATCGCCGCCGAGGCGCTCTATACCGGCATGGAGTGGGAGACGCTGGAAACCATCACCAACAAGTGCCTCTACCACCGCGTCCGTTTCCTCTACGTCTCCCCCGAACGGCTATCCTCCCCCCGTTTCCGCGGGTACCTGTCGCGGATGCCCGTGACGCTCATCGCCGTGGACGAGGCGCACTGCATCTCGCAATGGGGCTACGACTTTCGCCCCTCTTACCTGCGCGTCGCCGAGATCCGCGAGTTCTTCCCGACGGCGCCCGTGCTGGCGCTGACGGCCACGGCTACCCCCGAAGTCGTCAAAGACATCCAGGAACGCCTGCACTTCCGGGAACCGCGCGCCCTCTCCACCAGCTTCCGCCGCGCGAACCTCTCCTACGTGGTGCGGGAAACCGAAAACAAACTGCCGGAAACCCGCGATATCCTGGCGAAAATCGGCGGGAGCGCCATCGTCTATGTCCGCCGACGGGAAACCGCGGAGGCCGTTGCCGATTACCTGAACCACTCCGGTCTTTGCGCCGATTTCTACCACGCCGGCCTCTCCCTTCCCCGGCGCGAGCAGCGGCAAGTGGCCTGGAAAAGCGGGAAGCTGCCGATCATCGTCGCCACGAACGCCTTCGGGATGGGCATCGACAAGTCGAACGTCCGCGCGGTGGTGCACTACGATATCCCGGACAGCCCCGAAGCCTACTTCCAGGAAGCCGGTCGGGCGGGCAGGGACGGCCAGCGCGCCTACGCCGTCCTCCTCAGCGGAGCCACCGCGAGTTATACCCTGAAACGCCGCGCCGCGCAAGCCTTTCCCAAAAAAGAGTATATAAGGAGAGTCTACGACGCCCTCTCCGACCATTTTTGCGTGGCCGAGGGAGGGGGAAACGGCATGGCCTTCGAGTTTCACATGGACACATTCCTCCACTACTTCAAGCTGAACAGGTATCTCACCCTCTCCTCGATAGAGATCCTCTCGCTGTGCGGCTACCTCGAACGCGCCACCGGCCTACACTCCCGCCCGCGAGTCACCTTCACCGTCCGCCGCGACCAGCTTTACGATATCGAGCTGGGCACCCCCCTCCTCGACCGCCTGCTGGAACTCCTCATGCGCCGATACCCCGGCATATTCGTCCAGGATGCCTACATCAACGAGGAGGAGCTGGCCAACGACCTGGACGTTAACCCGCCCGGACTGCACGAGGCGCTCCTCGTCCTCTCCCGCCGCCGCGTCATCCGCTACATCCCCGGCGACGATTACCCCTGCATCGTCTACCAAATGCCCCGCCTTCCCTCCTCCTACCTCTCCTTTCCCCCGGCCGTCTACGCCACGCGGCGCGAGGCGCTCGCCCGACGGATAGATGCCATGTTGGACTATATCAAAAACGATACAACCTGCCGGCAGCTTATCCTCATGAAGTACTTCGGGCAAACGGAAAGGGAACCTTGTGGCACCTGCGATAATTGTATTGATGGGAAAAAAAGAAGAAGGACGGATGCCCCCTTCTTCGAAGAAGGAGAGGCGGCGACGGATATCCCCCTCGCGCCCCTGCCCTGAAGAGGATCACACCCCCGGCCTGTTGCCGAAAAGCGACACGTGCAGGCGATCGCAGTACCTCCACCCTTCGCGAACGGCGCACCCGGCGGCCGCCAGCGCCACCCGTTGCAACGCCTCGGTTGTCGCGCCCAGCGGCATCAGCAGCACGTCCTCGTTCCGCCACCCGCGGAGCCGAGCGAGTATCTTCCGGATCTCCACCGCGTCCTCCGCGGCCGAAAAAACAAACTTTAGCTGGAAATCGCGCCCCCGCTCCCCGGCGCGCGAAATAAAGCGTTGAATCACCCCCGCGTCCACCCTCGCCGCGTGATGCCCCGCGTCCGTTGCCGGCGCCGACGTCGCCAACTTCGGCGACAAACTCATCAAATCCACCGCGTCGGCCACCCCCTCGTCAAAAAGCGTCGCGTTACTCTCCACCGTCACGTGCACCGGCGCCATCTCCCCCAGCAAGCGGCACAAGCGCTCCACGCCCCGCGGTTGCAGCAGCGGCTCGCCCCCGGTAATCACCACGTGCCGGATGTTTCCGAGATTCCGCGCCACCCTCCGCGCCACCTCCAGCGTGGCCACGCGCGTCGCCGTCCCGCGCGCCGCGTACACCGTGTCGCACGGGCAACCCGCCCACGCGCACCGCAAATTACACCCCGCCAGCCGCACGAACAGCGACGGGATGCCGCACAACTTCCCCTCCCCCTGCACCGTCCCGGCAAACGGGAACCCGGACGCCGGCGGCGCCGCCAACGCCCTCCCGTCGCCGTCCACCGTCACCGGGAAGACGCCGTCCGCCGCCAGCGACAGCCAATCGCCGCTCACCGCGTCCCCTCCTCCTCCAGGATCGCCCCGGAAAAAAGCACATCCCCGGACGAAAACCCCACCCCGCGGGCATCCTCCCGGAACGCCTCCGCGTACCCCGTTGCCGTCTCGTGCACGCGCACCGAGTAAAGGCGCGCCTCCCCGTCGCCGTTCAGGCGGGGGATCGCCGCGACAATCTCGTCAATCAACACGAAAAACAGCAACGCGTACCCCTCCGCCGACGGCGACACCGGCATCTCCACCACCCGCCGGTTGCACCTGTAAATCCACTCCTTGAACTCCTCGCCCTCCCCTCGCCACAGGCAATACGCGTGATCGAACCGGTCGATCAGCGCCCTCACCGGCTCCAGCAGCGCGAAATCCATCACCATATCCCCCCTGTCCAGCGCGTTCGCGGAGATAAACACCTCCACCACGTACGAGTGCCCGTGGATATTCTCCCGGCAGCGGCGCGACGCGCAATTCCGCACCACGTGCGCCGCCTCGAACCTAAACAGCTTCCTGATCCTCATCGCCCGGCTCCTTGAAAATATCCTCCACCCCCGCCTCGCGGAACGCCTTTGCCCGCAGCAGGCAACTATCGCACCGCCCGCACGGCCGCACCCCCCCCTCGTAGCAGCTCCACGTGAGGGAATAATCCACCCCCAGCCGCCGTCCCAGCGAGATCTCCTCCGCCTTGCTCGCGTGGAGGAACGGGGCGTGCACGCGCACCCGTCGTCCCCCGTTAACCCCCAGCTCCGTGCCGGCGTTGATCGCCTCCTCCATTGCCCGGATAAACGGCTCGCGGCAATCCACGTAACCGGAATAATCCACCTGGCTCACGCCTATAAATATATCGGCAATCCCCGTCGCGTCGGCGTACGACGCGGCCACGGCCAGGAACACCAGGTTCCGCGCGGGCACGTACGTGGCGGGCGTCCCGTCGGGGTTTATCGTTCCTTCGGGCAGTGGCGCATCGGCATCCGTCAGCGCGCTGTGTCCCCACTGGTGCAGGGGCAGCTTCACCACCTGGTGCTCCTTGACGCCGGCAGCGCGGGCGATGGCGCGGGCGGACGATAACTCCCTGTCGTGCCGCTGCCCGTAGAGGAATGTGAGGGCGTACAACTCGTCAAACCCCTCCTCCCGCGCCACGTACAGCGCCGTGGCCGAGTCTAAACCGCCGGACAATAAAACAATCGCTTTTTTCATGATTCTATCATTCTTTCGTTTACCCCGCGAATGTAGTGAATTTTGACGGCTCGCCGCCCGCGCGATCGTTCGCCCCTACCGGATAATGCTGTAGGGGCGAATAATCATTCGCCCCGGCCGGGATCGTTCGCCCCCGCGGAATCGTTCACCCTGTTGTGAGGGCGAATGATTATTCGCCCCTACGGTGTTATCCACCACCACGGGATCGTTCGCCCTGCTGTAGGGGCGAATAATTATTCGCCTCCTCGCTGGCGCGGGCTTGTAGCCCGTGCCCGTGACTTGAGACGTAGCACGCTACGTCTCTACTGATTCCCATAATCACAACCTGTAACCGTTGATTTCCACAACTTTCTCCCGCCCGTGAATTGTAAGTATCTCTGTAGAGACGTAGCGTGCTACGTCTCACGAAATGCCGACAACGTGCAACCGCACGCCCCAACACTGCTGTAGGGGCGACCCTCACGGTCGCCCTTT
>JAIRXZ010000179.1 GCA_031267995.1 Odoribacteraceae bacterium
GGATCGTTCGTCCTGCTGTAGGGGCGAATAATTATTCGCCCTCCCGCTGGCGCGGGCTTGTAGCCCGTGCCCGTGACTTGAGACGTAGCACGCTACGTCTCTACTGATTCCCATAACCCGTAACCTATAACCGTTGATTCCCATAACCCGTAACCTATAACCGTTGATTCCCATAACCCGTAACCTGTAACCGTCCAGTGAATTGTAAGTCCCTCTGTAGAGACGTAGCGTGCTACGTCTCACGAAATGCCGCCAACATGCAATCGCCCCGTCCTCCCGCTGGCGCGAGGCAGAAACCTCATTTTCACCTAATTTTTAAAACTAAACAACCTCAGTAGTAAAGAAAGATACCCCCTTCCAACCTCATTACCTCATTAAAAAAAGAAAATGAGGTAATGAGGTTGGCGTGGTGTGTTCCCTTATTTCTACTGAGGTTGTTTGGTTTAAAAAATTAGGTAGAGATGAGGTTTTGGGTTGCAACACCCCAGGATGCCGACAACGTGTAACCGCCCGTGTCCGCGGGGGCGGTTTCGGAATTTCCGAAAGCTTCTCCGGTGTTCCGAGGGCGCAACAGTCGCGGTGGCTGAGCTTGTCGAAGCCCATGATTGTTAGCTTTTGTTGTTTGGGCTTCGACAGGCTCAGCCACCGTATAACAGTCGCGGTGGCTGAGCTTATCGAAGCCACCGGGGAGGGCGTTGCGATTAGTTTAGCCACCGTAACGGTTATTGAAGTATGCTGTAGGGGCGAATAATCATTCGCCCTCACGGGATGGAAATTATCCGGCGATGTCCGACCGGAGGCGTCTAATCCAGCAGTTCGGCGATTTTGGCTGCCAGGGCGTCGCCGCGGAGATTGGTGGCGATGATGCGGTTGTTCTCGTCCACCAGGACGGTGAAGGGGATGTAGGAGACACCGTAAAGGGTGGAGGCGCCGACAGCCTTTTGATCGCGGACGTGCAACCAGGGGAGGGCGTCCTCCTCGATGGCCTGGAGCCATTTCTTTTCGTTGGTGTCCAGGGAGAGGCCAATGATTTCTAACCCCTTGGCGTGGTAGGCGGCGTAGATTTCCTTTACCTTCGGGTTCTCCGCCCGGCAGGGGTGACACCAGGATGCCCAAAAGTCCACGAGCTTCACCTTCGCCGGCGTGCCGTGAAGGGAGAGGGCGTCGCCGGAGGGCGTGGGAAGCGCGAAGTCGGGAGCCAGCTGACCGGGGGCGAAGTTCGTCTGCACGGGGTTCCTTTTCCGCTCTATTCTGTTTTCGAGCATCCGCGCGTATTTGCTTGTCCGCGCCTCGCCGGTGAGACGGGCGAGTTGGGCTTTTTGCTCGGTAGTATCCGCGTTCCAGTACTTGACATGGAGGTAGAAGGCGGTTGCCGGGGAGTTCGGGTGGGCGTTGACGATCTCCTCTGCTTGTTTTTCCCAAAACTCGCCGCGGGCGGTGGCGTTGGCGAGGCGTCGCGTCAGGGTATCCTTTAGCGCGGTGGGGTCTTTCAAGTCGGGGTTGTCGAGGGCGGGGTGCAGCAGGTTGGAGACCTGCAGGAGGCGCGCTTGCTGGAGGTTGTAGTAGAGATTGTAGACCTGCTGCGTGGCGCCCCCGCCTTGCACGTCGGAGGGGGTTCCGGGCGATAGGGTGGACGCTGCCCGGCCGACGTGCACGGTGAGGGGGGCATTGTCGAGGAAGATGGGGTTGATGCCTTTCGCTCTCTCCCCGGCGATTCCGACGTGGAGGGCGACGGCCAGCGTGCTGTCCACGTGGCCGGTGAAGGTGAAGGCGCCGTCGGTGACGGGGGCGGAGAGGAGGGTGTCGCCCTTGTTCACGTCCTCCAGGGAGATGAGGTAGGCGCGACCGGCGGCGATGCCTTCTGCCGTGCCGTTGATGGTGAATCCCTGCTGGGCGCGGCAGCCGGCGAGCAGGAGGGCGAGGAGTAATAGCGTGTTTTTCATGTTTTATTGTTTTTAGCGGTGGGTTACATGGAGAGGGGGATGTGGTTGATTTTGTTGTTGACGAGGTAAGAGGAGGATAGTTGGTTGGACATGTATTGCATCTTCCTCACCACGCCGTTGCCCTCCAGCACGCGGACGGGAGCGCCGAGGGGCTTGCCGCCGAGGGTTTGGTAGAGGTGGACTTTGTAGCGGCCGGCGGCGTCGCGCGTGGCGATGGCGAGGTAGTTGAAGTTGGCGGGCGCGTCCTCCGGGTTGATGTAGTAACGGTTGGCGAAGTAGGTGATCTCCGCGGAGGCGTCGATGCCGGCGGGGGCGAGCAACTCCTCGGTCTTTTGCTCCACGTCGTAGAGGTACAGTTTATTGTCGTGGAGGAAATAGATCAGTCGTCCATCCAGCTCGTTGGTGGCAAAGGCCGTGGCCTGGCTAAAGCGCGTCGAAGAGGGTATTTCGACGACGTCCCGGACGGGGTTGTAGAATTGGGCGTTGTTCAGCAAGAGGCGGTAGAGATAGCGTTTGCCGGTGGCGTCGCGGAAGATGGCGTATCCCTCGTGTTCGATCTGGGCGGTGAAGTTGTGTCCGAAGTATAGCAACTCGCGCGTGATGTTGTTTGGGGAGTAAGGCATGGTGGCTCCCCCCTGGTTGGTCTCCGTGTAGGCGTTCAGGACGCCGTTCACGTTGGCGGTGATAAAGCGACCGTTGAGGTCGTCGAAGAAATAGAGTGTCTGCCCTACCAGCAGCGAGCGCGGGTTGACCGCGTATCCCCCGGTGATGGTGGAGGGGAAGCCAATCCTCCCCGTGCCGGTGGAGGAGCTGACGGAAGCGAACGACACGCCCTCGCTGGAGATGTACATCAGCCCGTTGCCGGAGGTGGTGAGGTAGTACGGGACGTCGTCCGGCACGTTGCCGATAAAGAGGTCGTCGTGCCCGTAGATGGGCGCCATATCCTCCACGCGAAGGATTTGCATCTCCCCCGTTTCCGTGCAGATATTGATGACGTGGCTTCGTTCGCTGCGCATCGCTTCGGGATTGAAGTAGGTGTAGCCAAGGGTGACGCCGAGGGTGAGCGGCGCGCCGTTGACGCGCTCTCCAAGCGACCGTTCCAGCAGGTCGGGCATCACGTCGCCGTCGGGGAGATGCAGATCCAGCTCGCTGTAGCCGCCGGCATCTTTGAGGAGGTAGAAGCCGACGGAGAAGCGGGTGGTGACAAAGAGCTGGAACTCCTGGTACAGCTCCATCCCGTTGGCCAGGTTGGTAACGCGGAGGGCGAGCCAGTAAGCCCCCTGCCGCAGGGTCACGGGATGGTCGAGGATAACGTCCGTGCCGAGGGTGTCGGATTCGGAAATGTGGAGATTACCGGCCGGCAACCGCAGCCACAGGCAGGCGAAGGTGTCCTCCGGGTTGGTGGAGACGAGGCCGGGGTCGATGCGCAGCGTGTCTTGCATGGAGACGCGGGTGTAGCTCTCCTGGAGGTTGGTGATGGTCACCGTGCTGACCTCCTTGTAGGTGTAATTGCCCTTGTCCCGGAAGCAGGCGGTCAGGCACGCGGCCACCAGCGCGGGAATGATAAATGTTTTCATGTTTCTTTGGTTATCGGGTTAAATAATGAATGTCACCAGGCGTCCCTCGGTTTGGCCGACGGCGGGAGCCTCGCGGAGGGGGCCTAAGCCGAGGGCGGCGCGGCGGGCATTCTCCTCGGCCAGCTTGCGGTAGAAGTACTGTCGCCAGTAGGCAAACAGCTCCGTGTTCAGGAAATTGAGTTGCGTGGTAAAGAAGTCTTCGTTGACCTGTATGCCCTCCGGCGCGTTGTCGATCATGAAGCGGTGCGTGACGGGGCCGTAATTGGAGAACAGCAGGTTTACAAGCGCGTTCCACCCCGCCGGCCGCGCGAGGATGTCCGAGATGACAACCTGCTTCTTTCGATTGGCAAGGGGGCCGGCGATGAAGTGCGCATTCGCCTCGATGCCAATCAGGAGGGAATAAGTGGTATCCGCCAGCGACGCGTCGCGCAGCAGGATCACCGGTACGAGTTGCCGGTTTGCCCCGGCGGGAATCGTGTATGCTGCCGCCACCCGCGGGTCGTCCAGGCCGACGTAGTGCACGCCCGGCACGGCGCGCGGCTCCTCGGAGGGCAGTTGGCGCAGGGAGACCGGCCGCGGGTAGTTCGTCACCGACCCGATGGTGTACAGCTCCAGCCAGAGGGTGTCCTCCACCGTCGTCAGCGGCTCGTAGACGAACGTGTAGCGGGCGGTGGAATCACCCAGCGACGCCGCCTCGAAAAAGAAATTAACACTGTTGGCCTCCCCGTTGTAGAGGGGCACCTCCTCCTCCCGGCAGGCGACGAGGGCGAGGCAAAGGGAGAGAAATATCCAAGTTGTTTTCATGTGATGATGGATTAAAAGTTATAAACTCTCGTCATACTCGGTCAGTGGCAGGGGGGCGACGTAGTCTCGTTCCGTCACGTCCCGCGCTCCCCACAACATCCGCGTGGCGCCGAGGCGCTTGTAGGTGTAGAACATCTGTCCCTCGCCAAAGAACTCGCGGCGGTACTCGTTGACGATCTCCGTCATCCGGTTGGCCTCCGTCAGGGTCACGGCCATCACGTTGCGCGCTTGCATGTACTCCGCGTAGAGCGCGTTCACCTCGTTCATATCCGTGGAAGTCTCCATCGCTATCAGGTACATCTCCGACAGTCGCACCAGCGGCACCACCTGCCGGCGCGTGGCCAGGATGGTGGCCGTTAGCGTCTCGCTGGAGCCGGGCTGGTTGTACTTCCGGAGGGTGGGATAGATGGTACCGCTGCTCCCGACGGAGTGCGTGGCGTCCCACACGATGGTCGCGCGGTTGTTGACGCTGGTGGACTGCCCCGCGAACAGGTCGTTGGCGAACATCGCCGGCGTCAGGTAGAGCATGCTGGCGAAATAGGTATCCTGCAATACCCCCAGCCGCAGGTTGTGCAACGCCAGCAGGCACTCCGACGGCAGGGCGTAATATTGCCTGTTGAGATCCTCGGCGCCCGCCAGCGTCACCACCTTGTTGCCGGCGGCATCGCGGGCATCAATCACCTCCTTGGCCAGGGCGTAGGCCCGCTCGCGCTGCCCGGTGTAGAGGTAGAGGCGAGCCTTCAGCGCTTTCACGGCGTGATAGTTAAAGCGGAAGCGACGGTAGCCGAAGTATGTATCTTTCAGCTCCACGCCACTGCCCGCGACCGTGAAGTTGTCCAGCTGCTCGTAGTTGTACGTTACCAGCGGATCGTGCCCCGCCAGCAGCGTTTCGGCGGCGTCAAAGTCGCGCAGCACGCGGGCGAGGAACTCGTCGTGGCCGAGGAAAGTCACCGGGTCAAGCCCCACCCGCTCCGCGTAGGGCAGCGCCACGGGCAACGCCGCGTCGCGGGGCACCTGCCCGAACAGGCGCAGCACTTCGAAGTGGCAAAAGGCGCGGATGGCCAGCGCCTCCGCCTCTATGATTTCCCTTGCCCCCGGCGTCTTGATCGCGTGTCCCTCCGCGGCCAGGTGCTCCAGCACGGTGTTGGCCTGGGCGATGACGTTGTACTGCGCGGCGTAGATGGCGGCAAAAGCGGCTTGCACGTCGGCCGCCTCGTACATGTAGTTCCTGTAGCCCGGCTGGGCGGATGTCCAGTGCTGGGCGAGAAATTCGATGATGGTGACGATAAGGTCGCGACCGTAGAGATTGTTGCCGTTCAGCTTGAGGTAGCAGGAGGTCAACGCCTCCTTGAAGCCGGCCTCGTCCTTGAAGAGTTCGTCGGCGGTGACCTCGGTGCGGGGACGGACGTCCAGCCAATCGTTGCAGGAGGCCAGCAGGAGGGGAAGGGCGACGAGCAGCACGACGAGGTATCGGGCGATGCCCGCGCGTGTCGCGTCGCGTAAAATTAGGCAGTCATCGTACCTAACGCTTGGTAGGGTGTCTACCACGCCCTTGGTAGAGGGTCTACCTAACGCTTGGTAGACACCCTGCTTAACGCTTGGTAGGGTGTCTACCGGGAACGACGCGGTCGCCCCCTCTCGTTTGTTGCCTTCCCGGCGCGTGTATGCTTGTGTATTCATTGTGTTTATCGTTTAAAACATGAGTGAAAAGGCGATGTTGACGCGGCGAGCGAAAGGATAGTCAATCCCGCGCTCGCGCTTGATGGAGGAGGTGTAGAGGATGTCCGACATGTTGACGCTGACATTGGCAGCCTCCACGCGCCACCTTTCGCG
>JAIRXZ010000181.1 GCA_031267995.1 Odoribacteraceae bacterium
GCCGCCCCCATCGCCACCGCCACCGAAGCCTACAAAACATTCCTCGCCGGCGAGCAGCCCGCGGGAAATCCCCAAGCGGAATAACATCCTCGCGGGAACAAGCATCACGAAAACACCCCGGTCGGCGAGGCAAAAAAATCCCTCGAACTAAAAAACCTTCGGGCGTGGCCTTCAGTCGCCCGCCCCGCTCCTCGCTTCACGAGAAGCGCATGCTTTTTCACGAGAAGTGCGTGCTTTTCCACGAGAAGCGCGTGCTTTTCCACGAGAAGCGCGTGCTTTTTCACGAGAAGCGCATGCTTTTCCACGAGAAGCACGCGCTTTTGGCTTAAAAGCACGCGTCTTTGGCTTAAAAGCACGCGTCTTTGGCTCAAAAGCACGCGTCTTTGGCTTAAAAGCACGTGCTTTTGGCTCAAAAGCACGCGTCTTTGGCTCAAAAGCACGCGCTTTTTCACGATTAACACGTGCTTTTCCGCAATTCTCGCGAGTGAATTTGGCCTTCTGGGTGGCTGAGCTTGTCGAAGCCACGGCCGCGGGGGCTTCGACAGGCTCAGCCACCGTAACGGTTCGTGCTTTTCCGCGATAAGCGCGTGCTTTTCCGCGATTAACACGTGCTTTTCCACGATTCTCGCGAGTGAATTTGGCCTTCTCGGTGGCTGAGCTTGTCGAAGCCACGGCCGCGGGGCTTCGACAGGCTCAGCCACCGTATTCGACAGGCTCAGCCACCGTAACGGTTCGTGCTTTTCCGCGATAAGCGCGTGCTTTTTCACGATAAGCGCATGCTTTTCGACGATAAACACGTGTCCTTGGGTGATAGACACCTGTCTTGGGGTGATTACGCGACGAAGCGTCATTCTTTTTCACCGTCGAGGGCAAATCGGCAGAAAGCCCCCTTGTTTTTTCAAAAACTTTGCATACATTCGCGCATGATGGCGTGCGTGACGCTGAAAATTCCGAAAAAAATACCGCGCGTACCGATTGATGATTTGAACTGCTTACCGCGCGTTCTGGACTACTAACCGCGCGTGGCGCCGGTTTTTTAGAAAAATCTACTCTTTACTCTTTCATCCCGAATAACTGTTTTTTGGTGGAGTGACGCGATGCACGGTGACGTGATTACCTTGTCGCTCCTGCCGGCGTGCCGGCGTGTCGGCGGGTAGAAGTCGCCGGGCAATTCGCGAATCATGCTTCGCGATTTTTTTATTGTCCCCCCCGAACGGGAGGACGGGTTGATAATTTAAAACAGTAAGGCCATGAAACTAATGATGGTTGGCGGCGGGCGACGGCGACGGCAAGGACGACCGGAGAGGACGGCGCGCGTCCGGTCGCCGTGCGGACGGTAGCGGCGCTCCCCCGCGATGGGGAACGGGAGAGAGGGCGCGAGACGGCGCCACGCGATGTCGCCGCGTGAATTCGGGGCGTTTATTTTCTTTTTTCTGTTAAACAAAAAACTACAAGTATGAAAAAGATTTTGGTTTGCATGTTGGCGTTTTTGCACTTCGCGCTGCCGTCGGTGGCGCAGGAGACGGGGGAGACGCGGGTTTCGGGTAAGGTGACGGGGGCGGACGGCGAGTCGCTCCCCGGCGTGGCCGTGTTGCTGGTGGGGTCGCGGCGGGGGGCGGTGACGGACGGGCGGGGCGAGTTCTCGCTGGAGGTCGCCGGCGACGCGGTGTTGCAGTTTTCGTTTATCGGTTTCAAGACGCTGGAGGTGGCCGTCAACGGTCGGCAGCGCGTGGAAGTGACGCTGGAGGAGGAGGTTTCGCGGCTTGACGAGGTGATCGTGGTGGCTTACGGGACGGCGAAGAGGGAGTCGTTCACCGGGTCTATCGCCACGATCAAGGAGGAGAAGCTGGCGTCGCGACAGGTGTCCAACGTCACCGGCGCGCTTTCCGGGCAGGTCGCCGGCGTGCAGGTGCGTGCCGGCAACGGGCAGCCGGGGGTGACCTCCACGGTGCGCGTGCGCGGCGTGGGATCGATGTCGGCGGGCAACGCGCCGTTGTACGTGGTGGACGGGGTGCCTTACGATGGTGATATCTCCTCGATCAGCGGCGCGGATATCGAGTCGGTTAACATCTTGAAGGACGCCGCCTCCAACGCGCTTTACGGGGCGAGGGGCGCTAACGGCGTGGTGCTGATCACGACAAAGCGGGCGAAGACGCGCGACGCCGTCGTGTCCGTGAACGCCCGATGGGGCAGCAACTCGCGGGCGGTGCCGAACTACGCCGTGCTGAAGGATGCCGGCGCGTACCTGGAGAAGGTGTACGAGGCGATGTTTAACGGTTTTTCCGATTCGCAAAGCGCGGCGGACGCGCATCTTTCCGTGCTCCGGGATATCGCCACGAATAGCAACGGGGGTGTTGGGTACCAGGTGCACAGCGTGCCGGCGGGCGAGGCGCTGTTCGGGAGCGACGGGAGGTTGAACCCGAAGGCGACGATCGGGTACAGCGACGGGAAGTACACGTATCGCCCCGATGATTGGTACGGCGAGCTGTTCGATAGCAAGAACTTGCGGCAGGAGTATAACGTCTCTATTTCAGGGTCGACGGAGAAGCTGAATTATTATCTCTCGCTGGGTCTTTTGGACGACACGGGGATCATGTCCGGCTCCGGTTTCAAGCGTTACTCTTCCCGCGCCAACGTGGAGTACCAGGCCAAGAGCTGGTTGCAGGTGGGCAGCAAGATCGCTTACACGCGTTACGATATGCAGTACCCGCCCAACCAAACGAGCAGCGGGAATTCGACGAATCTCTTTTACCTGGCCAACAATATCGCTCCCATCTACCCGCTCTACGCCCGCGATAGCACGGGAAATATCCATCGCGACGCCCGCGGTTTCACCGTTTACGACTTTGGCGACCAGACGAGCGGCAATTTCAAGCGCACGTTCATGAGCGGTTCTAACCCCGCGTCGTTGAGTAAGCTGGACAAACGGGCGTACGGGGCGGATGTTTTCAGCGGTCGCTGGTTTGCCGTGGTTGAATTGATGAAGGGGCTGAAATTTACCTATAACTTCGGCGCCGACACGGACAACACGCGCTATTCTCGCCTCTACAATGCTTACTATGGTCAGTATTCGAAGGTTGGTGGCATCGCCTACGTCGGTCACACGCGCACGGCCTCCGTCAATCACCAGCAGCTGCTTGGTTACTCCGTCGCGTTTGGCGACGCGCACGCGGTGGAGGCGCTGCTCGGCCACGAGTCCTACGCCCTGGAGATAAAGGAGCTGGTGGCGAGCAAGGAGAAGCTCTACAACCCCGCCATCGTCGAGATTGATAACGGGATTCTCAACCCGTCGGCCAGCTCCGGCACGGATAAGTACAAGACGGAGGGGTGGTTTGGCCGCGTGCAGTACGAGTATGACCACTCTTACATCGTCAGCCTCTCGTACCGTCGCGACGCCTCCTCGCGCTTCCGCGCCAACCACCGGTGGGGCGACTTCGGAAGCGTCGGCGGGGCGTGGGTGGTCAGCCGCGAGCCTTTCCTCGCTCCCGCCGCGTGGATCGATTTCCTCAAGGCCAAGGCCAGCTACGGCATCCAGGGAAACGATGACCTCCTCTACCAGGACGGCGACAAAAATTACTACCCGGATAGGGATCAGTACGCCCTCTCCGAGAGCAACGGCGACTTCGCCCTCACCATGACCTACAAGGGAAATCCCGATATCACCTGGGAAACCTCCCGCTCCTTCAACGCCGGCATCGACTTCTCCCTGTGGCGCGGGCGCCTCGCCGGGACGCTGGAGTATTTCTCGCGCCTCACCGACGATATGCTTTACTATCGCCCCGTCTCCCCCTCCGGCGGCTACTCCGTGCTTCCCTCCAACATCGGCAAGGTCACCAATCGTGGCGTGGAGCTGGGCTTGAACTCCGCCCTCGCGCCCGCCGCGTGGATGAAAATCACCCTCTTCGCCAACGCCACGCTGCTGGGGAATAAAATTAAAAAACTCGCGCCCGAACTCGGCGGCACGCTCATCGACGGCACGGAGATCTTCCAGGAAGGGAAGTCGATGTACCGCCTCTACTTCCCCCGATACGTCGGCGTAGCCCAGGATGGCCGCGCCCTCTACCAGGTTGAGGATAAGGACGCGCCCGCCGTCGTCACCACCACCGAATGGCCGCTGGCTACCAAATACGCTACCGCCGACCTCCTCCCGCGGCTCTACGGGGGCTTCGGGTTTACCGTCGACGCCGGCGGGTTTGACCTCTCCTTCTCGGCCGCTTACCAGGTTGGCGGGAAGATCTACGACTCCGGCTACCAAGCACTCATGCACTCCGGGTCGGCACGCGACGCCGGGCACAATTGGCACCGCGATATCCTCCAATCATGGTCGCCGGCGCGCGCCACGAACACGCCCCGCGTCGGCGCTAACGACGCCTACACCAACTCCAACTCGGATCGGTTCCTCGTCAGCTCGAATTACCTCGACATCACCAACATCACCCTGGGATATAGCATCCCCTCTACACTCCTCCAGCGACTGGAACTCGCCGAACTGCGCCTCTATTGCGCCGCTGAAAACGTCCTCCTGCTCGCCAAGCGCAAGGGACTCGACCCGCGTCAATCCTACACCTCCGCTAACGCCGCCCGCTACTCCCCCATCCGCGCCATCTCCGGCGGACTGAGCCTCAAATTCTAAATCCCAAAAAATAAAAATATGAAAGCTAAAAAATACTGCCTCATCGCCGCCGTCCTCCTCGTCGCCGCCGCCTGCGACATGAAAATCAACCCCGAAGGAGGCACCATCACCGGCGAACAAAAAGACCAGCTCGCCGCCGCCGAACCCGGGAAAATGCAATCGGAAATCAACGGGCTATACGCCAAACTCATCCAGGTAGGATCCATATCCGCGTGGGCAGGCAGCGATCGCCACTACGACTTCGGATACCCCGCGGCGTGCATGATGTTCGACGCCTCCGGCATGGACGCGCCCTCCGAAAACAGCGGCTACAACTGGTTCCTCCCCCAGCAACAGTACACCGACCGCGCCGCCAATTCTGCCAACTCCTACTTCCTCTGGAACCTGTTCTACTCCCACGCCAAGGGCGCCAACGACATCATTCGCGTCATCGACCCCGACACCGACGACCCCACGCTCCGCGCTTACCTCGGCCAGGCGCTCGCCGCCCGCGCCTTCGACTACGAGCACCTCGTCCAAATCTACCAATTCACCGGCAAGGGGCGCGAAAACGACCTCGCCATCCCCATCGTCACCGAGCGCACCCCCGCCGATTCCATCAACAACAACCCCCGCGCCACCGTCGCCAGCGTCCACCAGTTCATCATCGACGACCTCACCCGCGCCATCTCCTTATTAACTGACTTCGACCGCCGCGGGCGCAAAGAGTGCATCAACCGGCAAGTCGCCTACGGCCTCCGCGCCCGCGCCAACCTCCTCGCCGAGCGCTGGGACTCCGCCGCCGCCGACGCCCGTCGCGCCATCGCCGGCAACACCCCCTACACCATCGCCGAGGTCTCAAAACCAGCCTTCAACAACATCGCCGCCGACGCCTGGATATGGGGATGCGCCATCACCGAAAACAACGACGCCGTCCTCACCGGCATCATCAACTTCCCCGCGCACATGTGCAGCCTCACCGGAAACGGATACTCGCCAGGCTTCGCCGGACGCTACATCAACAAAAACCTCTGGGAGCAAATCCCCGACGACGACGTCCGCAAAGGATGGTGGACGGACACCACCCTCCTCTCGCCCCACCTCGACGCCACGTGGACAATCACTTACAACGGCGAAAAATACAACCTCGTCGACTGGTTCCAATTCCAGGCGCCCTACCTCAACGTCAAATTCGGCCCCTACCAGGACATCTACAACAACCCCACCAACGCCTGCGACTTCCCACTCATGCGCGTCGAAGAGATGATACTCCTCCGCGCCGAAGCCCTGGCAATGAGCGGCAATACCACCGAAGCAAGCCAAATCCTCACCGACTTCATCACCGCGTACCGACAACCTTCCTACACCACCGCCGCCACCACGCCGGAGGATCTCCGGGACGAAATCTGGTTCCAGCGACGCGTCGAACTCTGGGGCGAGGGTTTCTCGCTCTTCGACCTCAAGCGCCTCAAAAAACCACTCCTCCGCGCCAATGCCAACTACCCGGGCAACGTCAGCTTCGACCTCCCCGCCGAGGCGCCCATCCTCCTCTGGCTCATACCCGAAAGCGAAATCAACGCCAACCGGGGAATACAGGAAAACAACCCCGTCGTCCCCGTCCCGCACCCGTGACGCGCTAACCGGCGAACGCAACCCTACCGCGCGCGGGTTCA
>JAIRXZ010000006.1 GCA_031267995.1 Odoribacteraceae bacterium
CTCCTCGATTGGAAAGTATGCAATTAGGTTTAATCTTATTTTTATCTCTGTAAGAATCTCTATCCTTTTGTTGATAAATTTATGGAATGTTTCTTTTGATTCACTAATTGGCCTTTCAACCAAATTTTTTACAAGCCATGAAATAAATGCAATCAATGTTGTTGCAAAGAAAATGACAACATCCGCATTAGCTTTTGACAATAAGACTTCGATTATATCCATTTGTAATTATGTTGCGGATTAAAAAATGGAGAAAATTTATTAGCCGTATAACCTAAGAAGCTCCCCTCCTTTGAGGTTTCGTTAATCGGATTTTCATTCCTTAATACAGCAAATGTTACATTGGGATTCCCCAATATGGCATATCTCTCTTTGTTTTTGTTTGTTGTCCCTGTTTTAAGATACGCTCCTTGTGCCACAAAACCCAGTTTTTCCTTAAATACTCCAGCAAGTGTAGATAAACATTCTTTTTGGGTCGTTGTCAGATTTCTATAATTAAAAAAAGAATTATACGCTAGTCCTAATTCATAAAGAGATATACCACTTTTAGTTGCACCCAAAATACTTGCAGGATAGAAATTTGTCAATTCAAGATTGAATAGGTCTGCTAAAAATTGCATCGAGTTTTTAATCCCTAGCTTATTTGAAGCATTAATAAAGACGTTATTATTTGAACACATTAATGCTTCTTGTAGATTTAAATGATTTTTAGAACAAGCAACTTCTCTTACACTCCAATTCAATGAATTTTCCAATGCATCGAATTCCTCAGAAGAGGAAATCCCTCCATCTCTTAAATAACAATATAAAAAGGGTTTTAATGTAGAACCTACGTTAGCTCTTGATGTAAATGGATAATCTGTCCCATAACTACTGGCAAATGCTATAACATCATTATTCTGAATAGCAATAATCGATACAGGGTACTTTGATTCCTTGACAATTTGAATAACAAAATCTTGTGTTTTAGGATTTATTGTTGATGATATTGTTCTCATCTTATCATTTATAGACCTTATTATATATGGAACTACATTACTACTTATCATTTGCAAATGGTTATTTTTTAAAACTATGTTTGTTTGAATATTTTTTTTGTAACGATTTTTTGATATAACCTGCTTTCGAAATAGCATTTCACTCAAAAAAAAATACCTGTTTTTCGCCTTGTCTAAATTATTAATATAATAATTAGGCCCTCTGAGAATTGTTAATAAATACAAGAATTCTGACTGACTGAGCTGCTCTATTTCTTTTTCAAAATAACATAAACTTGCTGTTCGAATACCTCTTAAATTCTTTCCGAAATAGACATTATTAAAATAAAGATTCAATATTTCGTCTTTTGTATAACGTAATTCAAGGTTAAGCGCTTTTTTAGTTTCCCTCAATTTTCTCAAAATAGACTTACTATTATCATTAAGAATGTTTCTTGCAAGCTGTTGAGTTATTGTACTACCTCCTTGAATGATTCTTCCCGCTTTAAGGTTTTCAATTAATGCTCTTGTAATGCCTTTGAGATCAATTCCGTTATGCTCATAAAAACGTTTATCTTCAATTTGAATTAAATAATCTTTTAGCCTTGTGGGAATATAATATGCATCGGCCTTACATTCATGATTATCAGAAACAACTCCCAATGGAGGTTGTTTTTCTTTGTTCACCCCATAAATCACATATCCATCTAATTTTTTTTCCATAATATTTACAGCCAAATGCTTCGTTCTTTGTTATTCATTTTTACAAACAACCTCCTTACATCCACCTTCAGCACTTCTCCAATAACAAACAGTGTTTCAATCAATGATTGAGATACGCTTGCACATTGCTTCATTCCTCCCCAACGTTTCGACAAGCCATTAACCTGTTTTTTCCATAGGTACTACTTTAAATCTGTTTAATTCTATCTTGTTAAGTCATTGACGTGTCTCGCAAATGTATTGATTTTCATTGAATAAATCAGCACTGAATAGATTTTTGTTATCAATATTCTGAAATCAAGGCTATTCTGTATTTTTTCTGATAAGTTTTTTCATCTTATGTTTGATAAACACCACTCCCATGAAAAGAATAAATGAGGCAAGGTTTTATCAAAAATACTTCTTTGAGATACGAGGAAGGAGGTTCCTCCGATAAAATTCATTTCAGTCTTTACGTTTACTCTTGAAATGTATCTTTGTGTTCAAATATAAAATGGAAAATTAGCGAGTATGTTCAGTCAACTGTGCCATTTTATCTTTGTCTACCATCACTCTATCAATCTGTTTTCAAATATAATGGCAAATTGCAACATGATTTGTCTCCACGTCGCCATGAGCCTTGATTTCTCCAGTATTTTTGATTGCACCAGGAACAACAGCATTTACCAATGCCATGTCACTGCTAATAAAAACCCTCTTTGATTTGGTCACTTCATGCGGCGGAACACCGCATTGATCGCCTTGGACAGCCCCTTAAAGTTATCCATGCTGGCAATCAAGATGTCTTCAACACCCCGTCGGTTATATCATTCATGATCCCGAGCCAGAAATTTGCGCCCTCCCCGTGACCGGCGTACATGCCAAGCAAATCCTTCACCCCATCCCTGTCAAGCCCGATAACGAGGTACATCGCCTTCGACTGTATCGCATTATCTCCATTGACCAGTGAATAGCATCCATCTATACAATGGGATACATGCGCTTCAGTGGCCTTGCTTGCCACTGTTCTATTTCCGGGATCACCCTGTCGGTTATTTTCGTGATCGTTGTCGGCGAGAGTCGCAATTGGTAGATTTCTTCAAGGTGGTCACAGACGTCAGAGTAACTCATTCGCGGCACGTACAAGTTAATAATCTTGTGCCCGAGGCCATCGCTGAGACTGGTTTACGCTTGGGGAGCAGCACCGGCTCGAAACTGCTGTTCCGATCGTGCGGCGTGACCACCTCTATCTAGCCGTCGTCCGTCTTAACTTGTTTCTTGCTGAAGATGTAGCGACGCATGTGATGGTTCTTTTCACGTCCGGGAGGGTGCCCCGGACATTTTTTTGGTGAAAAACACAGAGATGCTGGTAAAAACACACCTGTGATGGCGGGCATTTCGAGGGTAAAAACGGGGGGGAATAAAGCGGGCGACTGTCCTCGTCGCCACGCGTTCTCCCCCGTTATCGGGCAACCTCGCAGAGGAAGTAATCGTGCAAGCGGGCATCGTCCGTCAATTCGGGGTGGAAGGCGGCGGCGAGGAAGTATCCCTGCCTGGCGAGGAGGATTTTCCCCTCGTGCCGGAGCAGCGGGGTGACGCCATCGCCGGCCTCCTCGATGTAAGGGGCGCAGATGAATATGGCGTGAAACGGGCGGGCGCCCAGCGCGGGCACGGGGAGATCGGCCTCGAAACTGTGCTGCTGCCGACCGAAAGCGTTTCGTTCCACGCGGATATCCATCAATCCCAGGCGCGGCTGTTGGCTTTTGTTGACGTGCTTGGCCATGAGAATCATACCGGCGCAGGTGCCGAAGAGAGGCAACCCGCGCCGGCCGGCATCGGCAATCGGTTCCAGCAGCCGGTATTTTTCCAGGAGCTTGCCGAGAGTGGTATTCTCGCCGCCGGGGAGGACGAGGGCGTCAATCCCATCGAGATCGCGGGGGTCGAGGACATCCACCGTGCTGACGCCCAGGTGCTGGAGCGGTTGGCGGTGTTCGCGTGCGGCGCCTTGCAGGGCGAGGATTCCGATCTTCACGGTCACCAGCTGCGGGCGGCCATTTTGTCCTCATCCTCCATCCGGGAGACGCTTTGGCCGCGCATGGCCTCGCCCAGACCGCGGGAGACGTCGGCGATCAGGCTGGCATCCCGGAAGTGGGCTACCGCCTCGACGATGGCGCGGGCTCGGCACGCGGAATTGTCCGATTTGAAGATGCCCGATCCCACGAACACCCCGTCGCAGCCCAGCTCCATCATCAAGGCGGCGTCGGCGGGCGTGGCGATGCCGCCGGCGGCGAAGTTGACCACGGGCAGGCGACCGAGTTCTCGCACTTGCAGCACCAGCTCGTGGGGGGCGCCGAGTTCCTTGGCGATAGTCATCAGCTCCTCCGGCGAGGCGCTGACGACACGCTGAATATCACTGCTAATCCGTCGGTCGTAGCGGACGGCCTCGACGACATCGCCGGTGTCGGCCTCGCCCTTGGTGCGGATCATGGAAGAGTGCATTTCGTGGCTTAGATCCCCTCACGACAAAAACAAAAGTAAGCCCTAAAAGCTTGACGCTCTCCGCATCAAAAACAAAAACAGCTTAAAAACAAAAGCCCGCCTTGTTGAAAGGCAGGCTTTTGACGTGGAGCGGAAAACGGGACTCAAACCCGCGACCCCCAGCTTGGAAGGCTAGTGCTCTATCGACTGAGCTATTTCCGCGGTCGTGATACTGAAAACGACAGGTAAACGAAATTACCTGTCGTTTTGCACGCGCGTGGGCAGTGATGGATTCGAACCACCGAAGGCGTAGCCAGCTGAGTTACAGTCAGCCCCATTTGTCCACTCTGGTAACTGCCCATGATGTTAAAGAACGTCGTCTTGTGTCCAACAGACACACGCGAGGCGGGGACAAAGGTAAATTGTTTTTCCCGATTACCAAATAAAAACACTAAAAAATAATCGGGAGAGCTTCGCGCCGGCTCCCGCGGGAAGATTCTCGAGGGAGTTGGTGCGAGAAGATCCCCCGTTAGTTGCCAAAAAACTCGCGGCCGCGTTCGCGGGAAGATCGCCCGTTTGCCCGCTCCCTCACGGCCGTTTCCGCGGGTGGTAAGTGATTTCGATGCTCGTCTCCCCGGAAGCCTTCTCGGAATCATTATAAGACACCCGCAGCTTCACGGGATCGGAACTGTCGGGGAAAACATCGCGCAAAGAAAAAGAGATATAATTCGTCAAACTCTCCGTGCCCGTATCGCCGAGCGCGTCATGCCGCAGATCGAGAAAAACAAGCGGCTCGGCGCCCTGTTCGGCATCGTTCGACTGCCGGAAAAACAGATCAAGCCCGTGCGCGACAGCAGTCGTTCCGCGAACGCGATACTTGAATGTCAGGAAATCACGAGCGAGCCAGTAATTTTCTATCGCCACGGGATCATTCGCCGTCGTGTCACTTGCGGGTTCCCACGAAACCCCCTTCGTCGGTATCTCCCTGGCCTGGTTCACGCGAGCGACATAGTGAAAAGCCTCGCCGGGCGTCGCCCGTTCCAGGATAGAATAATTCACGAAAAGGCGCATATCCTCCTTGAAAAACTCGATGGGCACGGCAGACTCGGTCACGCGCAGCGTGGTATCATTGTCATCCAGCACGATGGTAAGGGTGCCAGCGAGGGAATTTTCAACAGTGCCGCTAGCAAGGAAGAATGTATCATAATCAGGCTCATCCGTGCACGCGACAGCCATCGCGAACACCAGGGAAACACACGTTGTCAACTGTTTTGTCAGGAATTTCATAATGGAAATATTTTAGCTTAGATGAATTGCAGGGGGTTACGTTGCGTGAAGATCCTCCTCGAAGATAGAAAAATTGACGCTCCCGTACCGTCGGCGCGAGGAAAACCGGGGAAAAGCGGAAAAGTCAACATCCCCCGGATGCTCGATAATAAGGATCCCCCCCGGCGCCAGCAGGCCATTATCGAAAACCGCCGCGGGCAACCGATCCCACCCGCCGAGATCGTATGGAGGGTCGGCAAAAACAACCTCGAACAGCGACCCTTTCAGCTTCCCGCAAGCAATAAAAACGTCTGTCCTAAAGGCCGTAATCTGCCCCAGCCCCAGCTCCTTGGCGGTACGTTTGATAAAAGAAAAATGGTGATGATTCGCCTCGATAGCGACCACCTTCGCCGCCCCTCGCGACGCGAACTCGTAGCTAATACTCCCCGTGCCGGCAAACAAATCGAGCACGCGCGCCCCCTCGATCTCCACGGCATTATGCAGCACGTTAAACAGATTCTCCTTGGCAAAATCCGTCGTTGGTCTCGCCTTAAAATGCTTATCGGGAACAATTTGCCTGCCCCTGTGCGTACCCCCTATGACGCGCATGTATGCAGATTTAGCAAGTGGACAAACGGCGAAGTATTAAAAGAGACATCCCCCAGCAGCGTCGCCAGCGCGGGATCCGCCAGCAACCGCGGGGCGGCAAAGTAGCGGGAAAGCAAAGCGTGCAACCGCTGGTCGACCACCCCCATCACCACCAGACTTGCCCGTTCATCCAGTCGGCAATCGCGCGCCGCGTTCAGCGTGAAATAGAGAATATCCTCTTTTGTTTCGTGATGAAAAGCATTAAACAGCAGCGGCCTTCCGTCCCGCGTCACCAGCAAGTCGAAATAATCCCCGTGCACGTCGATAAACACCCCGTCCTGCATCCCGATTGCCAGGCGAACCAGCGACAGACCCCCCGGCAAGAATCTGCATCCCGGCTGCACCCGTCTGAACAGCAACCTCGTCCTCTCCGGCAAGGCGCTCACCAGTCGCGCCCCCCACTCCGTCACGGCGTGACGCAGCAAGTGCCCGCTCGCGGGACTCTCGTGATGAAACGCCCACAAAACCGGCAACTCCTCCCGACCGTAAAACCGGTCGGGCACCAGCATCTTCTCCCGGAAACTCACCGACACGAACACCCGTTCATACCTCCCGGCCATCATCGGTTCCCCCTCCACGATCTCTCTCAGGCGGGCGAAGCGGGCATCCGGCGCGTCATCCTCGTACGGCTCGTGCGCGAAAGCCAGCAGCCGCCCCTTCCCGTCGCGGAGGCACAGCGAGCATCCCTCCACCCCGTCGCACACGGCGAGCGTCGTCCCCGCCGGGGCGTCCTCATCCGGTCTTTCAGTGAAGAAACGAGCACGTTGCATATCAAATCAAATTAACCGGGGAAACTCCCCATTTCTACATATCTTTACGCCGTTAACCCCCCGGGGCGACCATCTCCCCCCGGCGGCGCGGACAAAAATAGGAAAAAAGATCCACTTCACGATGACACACGAACACTTTAAGCAGGCGCTTGCCGAGAAATTCGCCCTCTCCTACTCCCCCTCCCAGCGCGAGGCCGTTGACCGCTTTATTGCTTTCCTCCAGGAGCGCGAGGAGAACCTCTTCCTCCTCAAGGGATACGCCGGCACGGGCAAAACCTCCCTTGTTGCCGCCATTGTCAACACCCTTGTCGCTTTTGGTTTCCAGGTGGTGTTGCTTGCCCCCACCGGCCGCGCTGCCAAGGTCTTCTCCGCCTATGCCGGCCTCCCGGCGTACACCATCCACAAAAAAATCTACCGTCAGCGCGACGCACGCGATGGAATTGGTCTCTTCCAGCTCGGTTTCAATGGCGGCGCCAACGCGCTTTTTTTCGTCGACGAAGCCTCGATGATCGGCGCCGAGCTTTCCGACAGCACCTTCGGCAGCGGTTCCCTCCTCGACGACCTTTTTCGTTACGTCTACAACGGCCGGGGCAACCGCCTCGTCCTCATTGGCGACGACGCCCAGCTGCCCCCTGTCGGCACCCGCCTCAGCCCGGCCCTGGACGCCGACTTTCTCCAGCGTCACCACGCCGTGCGGGTACACGAAGCCGCCCTTACCCACGTCATGCGCCAGGCCGAAGCCTCCGGCATCCTCTACAACGCCACCCGCGTGCGCCAGATGATCGGTCGCGCCGGCCTTCCCCGTCTCCAGGCGGCCAGATTCCAGGACATCCGCCGCGTCACCGGCGCCGAGCTTATCGAGGAACTCGAGCAAAGCTACTCCCGCGTCGGCGAGGACGAAACCGTTGTCATCTGCCGATCCAACCGCCAGGCGCAGCGCTTCAACGCCGGCATCCGCGGCCGAATCCTCTACCGCGAGGAGGCGCTTTCCACCGGCGACAGGGTAATGATTGTCAAAAACAACTACTTCTGGCTATCCCCCGGCCAGGACGGGGAGAAAACCGCCGACAAGACCCCCACCGACTTCATCGCCAACGGCGACATGGCCACCATCCTCCGCGTCGGCCGTCATGCCGACCGTTACGGCTTCCATTTCGCCCGCGTCCGCCTGCGTCTTCATGGCCGCGAGGAAGAAACGGAAGCCTGGGTCATGCTCGACACCCTCGCCACGGAGTATCCCTCCCTCACCCGCGACGAGTACGCGCGCCTCTACGCCGCCATCGAGGAAGACCACGTCGACGAGCCATCCCGCCAAAAACGCTACAAGAAAATACTCGAAAACGAATTCTTCAACGCCCTCCAACTCAAGTTCGCTTACGCCATCACCGGCCACAAAGCCCAGGGCGGCCAGTGGCATACCGTCCTTCTCGACCCCGGCCAGGGACGCGCCGATACCCCCGACGACGAGTACTGGCGATGGCTCTACACCGCCTTCACCCGCGCCCGCGCCTCCCTTCTCCTCGTCAACTTCGCCGACGCCTGGTTTGAAAATAAAAAGGTAGAAAAATAGAGAAAACCCCGCCGCCAGGGCAAGATGAAACCCCGGACAGGCCGCCGGCGTTACACCTCCCCCTCCAGCCTCTCCAGGGCTTGCTCCTTATCCCGCGCCAGCTGCCGCGCCAGCTCCTCCACGTTCTCGAACCGGCGTTCGCCCCGCAGCCTGTCCACCAGCCGCACCGTCATCTCTTGCCCGTACGCGTCGGCGTTGAAATCAAAAAGATGCGCCTCTATCGACAACTCCCCCGACCGGCTCACCGTCGGCCTCGTCCCCACGTTCAGCAATCCTCCCGTCGTCACCCCCTTCACCGTTGCCAGCGCCGCGTAGGCCCCCGACGCCGGCAAGCACTTTCGCCCGTCCTCCACCTGCAGGTTTGCCGTCGGGAAGCCGATCCGCCGTCCCAGCCGTTCCCCCGCCACCACCCTGCCCGTCAGCGCGTAGCGGTACCCCAGCAGCTCGTTCACCAGTCGCGCGTCCCCCGTTGCCAGCGCGTCGCGAATCCGCGTGGAACTCACCCGACCCTCCCCCGTCACCAGCGCCGGCACCCGTTGCAGGAAGAATCCCGATGCCGCCGCCAGTCCCCTCAGCCCCTCGAAGTCCCCTTCCCTTCCTCGCCCGAAGCGGTGATCGAACCCCACCACCAGCCCCTTCATCCCGATCGTCCCCACCAGCACCCGCTCCACGAACTCGGCATACGCCAGCCCCCCCAGCTCCGTCGTGAAGGGCAGCACCACCAGGTGTTCCACCCCTCTTGCCCCCAGGATCTCCGCTTTTTCCCTCGTCGTTGTCAGGATTCCCGGCGCCCGTTCCATCGGGAACAGCACCTCTCGCGGGTGCGGGTCAAAAGTCACCACCACGGCCTCCCCTCGCGTCTTTGCTGCCGCCTCCACCAGGGCGTCCACCACGCTCAGGTGCCCGCGGTGCACCCCGTCGAAGCTGCCCACCGTCACCACCGGACGCCCGAACGCCCGCGCCTGAATCCCGTCATGAATCGTCATCTTTGTCTACATTTAAAAAAACTTTCACGGGCAAAAGTACGACTAATTCACTTCATTCACTCGCCGCCGCGTCAATTCGCCGGGAAGAGGCGGCGGGAGGGATACCCTATTTGCGGAAAAAAGTCCCAATTTTTTGGCGTTTTTTCGATTTCCAAAATTTTTTTTCCGGCCAATGCTTGAAAATGCAGTTTCAGACTGTATATTTGCGGCCTGGAAATGAATGAAGTGGAACAAGGAATGAAACAATAACTAAGATCGATGAAACATTTGAACACGAAGGAGATTAGCCCCGATGCACACGCGGGAACACCACAGGAAAACACGAGAGTACCGGCAAGCCGGTACAGCGGGCAACACGCCCGCCCCGGGCGAGCAACCACACCTTATATAGTAGCCCGCCTTTTTTCATGTTTACAAGCGAAGCTATTTGTGTTGGCCGCGATCCTGGCCTTTGCCGGATCTTGCGTGACGAATGTCAACGAGGGCAACCCCGTTGCCAGCGACGGGGAACATCTCGTCACCCTATCCTTTACCGTCCCCGGCGCACCCACCCGCGCGATGGACGAGGAGGCCGTCGAAACCATCGATGTCCGCCTCTTTGACCCGTCAACGGACAACATCGTTTACCGCGCCCTCGGCACCAAGCCCTCGGCGGGGCAGTTCACCGTCAAGCTGCCGTCGAACACCTATAATATAGTAGTGCTGGCCAACGCCCGCGCGATGATCCCCGCGGCGTACCCGCCCGCCACCACGGGAGCGTCGTTCACCAACGACACGCGGGACGTCGTCCTCGCCGCCATCACCAAAAGCATCGCCCCCGTCAGCGCCCACCAGTGGCCGGCCACCTTCGACCGTATCCCGATGTGGGGCTACAGCGATGGCTTCGTGGTCGGCGCCTCCTCCCCCACCATCAGCCTGACGCGGATGATTGCCAAGGTGGACATCACCGTGGGCGGCGCGGTGGTTGACTTCTGGCTGGCAAACGTCCGCCTCTATAATTACAGCACCGCTGGAAACATCGCTCCTGCCGCCCTTCCTCCTACCGCCCCCGCCGGCAACCGGTACGATGGTTACGACATCACCCAGTGGAACAGCATCCCGGCCGGCATCAAGGCTTACGCCCCCCACCTCCCCACCGGCGTCAAAGCCACGGACGACTACATTGCCTACAACGCAGACCCCTCCAAGACCAAGGACATCGTCGAGTACAAGAACAGCATCTACGCCTTCGAAGCCGCGACGGGCCTCGTGTACCCCGTCGCCGGCTGGAAGCAAAACACCTGCCTCGTCATTGGCGGATATTATCAAAGCACCGCCTTCCCCACCTACTACCGCGTGGAGTTCGCGAACACCACGAACGGCCAGCTTCCCCTCCTCCGCAATCATAAATATAATGTCACCATCACCGGCGTCTCCGCCCACGGCTACCCCACGCCCGAAGACGCCTACAACAATCCCCCGTCCAACATCACCGTCCAAATCACCGCGTGGAACGACGGCGGCCTGGACGACATCACCTTCGATCCCCAGAACTACCTCGCCGTGGACAAGAGCGAACTCACCTTCTACGCCGCCGGCGGCAGCAAAAGCATGGCGGCCATCACGGACTTCCCCTCCGGCTGGACGGTGGATGCCAACGATCTCCCCACCTGGTTAACGATCACCACCCCCGTCCTCGACGGTTCCGACATCGCTCACGGGTTGCAGGACGTGAAGACAACCCTCACCCTCGCTGCCTCCTCCACCTCCGCCGCCCGCGCGACCGAGTTCTACATCGTCGCCGGCAACCTCCGCAAAAAGATCATCGTCACGCAAAGCGCCGAGGAGGAGTTCTCCATCTTTATCACCGACCCCGTCACGGGCAAGCCGCTGGACGAACTCACCTTTGGTGCGGGCAATGCCACGTACGGATCCCTCCCCGCCGCGCAAACCTTCCGCGTGACGTGGTTCCCGGCGAGCGCGAATTGCGATGTGACGCTGACCCCCGTCGCGGGCATGACCCCCATCACCTTCAACACCACCGGGAGCGGCGTCAATCCCGTGACCATCTCCCCCCTCACCGGGGGATCTGTAGACATTATCATTCAGCCCGACGCCTTGTTTCCGAGCGACCTGAACCCCGTCTCCCGCCTGGACTTCACCGTCACCCGCGGCGGCCAGCAGCGGATGGCAGTCCTCTACCTTCGGCAGGTCAACAACTACGTCATCGTGGAATCGGTAGCGTCGGGGTACGATGCCGACGGCGCCACCACCCACTCCTTCACCGTCAAGAGCAACTGCTCGTGGTTATCCTACCTCGACGGGGGCGGCAGTGATCTTGACGACCTGATCAACTGGAAGACTTCCGGCGGCGGCCCGAACCCCGCGGGCGAAACCTTCAAGTTCATCCTTAACTCCCGCACGGACCCCGAACCGGCCACGATCTCCTTCACGAACTCCGATCACTCGCTCACCTACGCGACGGCCGTCATCCACGGCGTTACCCCCCCTCCTCCCTACCTCTCTCTCTCTCAAACGACGTACAAAACGAACACCTCCGGGGTATATTCCAGGGAAATCGCCATGACCACCAACATCCCCGCCTCCCGGCTCGGCGCGACGGTCACCGGCGCCGGTGGTCAGGTCACCGGGGCAACCATCGTGGCTGACCCCACGCTAAAGGTAGATTTTAACAACACGCTGTTGGGGTCCTCCCTCCAAACCTACACCGTGGACGTGACGTACGACGCCCACGTGATGGCCACCCTCACCGTGCGCGTGTCCGGCTCCAGCTGGAATATGACAGACGATAAACTCGTCGGCCCGATAAATTTAGATATAACCGCGACAACTATCCTGAATAACGCGACGTTCTGCCCGACCGGCTCGTCCCAACCGCGATCACCGGAAGAGGCCATGTGGTACGAGGCCAACGTGGGGAATATGAATTCACCGCGCGGGGTTTTGGTTTCCGACTTTCCGATGGTTCAAGAAGGCGCGTATGGTGTGCTATGGTTAGGAGCCCCTACAAAAATCGGTCAAAATAAAACAACTGGTGAGAAGGGTGTATTTATAATGGCATCATGTATATACAATCAGCAGTTGTATAGTGTTGAAAATACTAATAATAACGCGACATACCAGTCAACTAAATATATTGTGCCGCATGGGCAAGCTATTAGGTACCCCCCCAGCATCAACGATATTGTTGATTTGGACTTCAGATGCGTCGTCTGGGACTAAAACGAACAACAACATGAAAGCATATCTAAAAACCACGCGCCAACGCCCCGCGAACGCGGGAGAAATCACCCCGCTCGCGCCCGAAACACCGCCCCGCGCGCCAGGAAATAAAAATAAACCGCGAGGGATAGAAAATAACCCTCGCGGGATAAAAAATAACCCTCGCGGGATAGAGAAAAACCCTCGCGGGATAAAAAATAACCCTCGCGGAACAGAAGAAAACCCTCGCGGGATAAAAAATAACCCTCGCGGGATAGAAGAAAACCCTCGCGGGATAAAAAATAACCCTTGCGGAACAGAAGAAAACCCTCGCGGGATAAAAAATAACCCTCGCGGGATAACAAAAAACCCTCGCGGAAGATTTTTCGCCACGGGGGCAGTGCTCGAACCCGTCCACGCCGGACAGTATATTTTTCGTCAAACAACAATTTAAATTTAAAAGGTATGAAAACAAAAAACAAGTTTTTACAAGTGCTCAACGAGATCCTCTTCGGACGCTACTCCTGGTTCCTGCCTCCCACGCGGAGGAGCGAAATCGCGAGGCGGTTTGAATCCGCCGCCATCCTGACCCTTGCCGCCATGGGCTACGCCGACTTGTCGCCCGAACTGGTGAGCCGCGTTGGCGGCTGGCACAAGTCCATCCTCCAGCAAATAGGCAACGTCCAGACGCTCAAGGACGGGTTGATCGCCCGCGAAAGCACCCTGCCGGTGCCCCTGGACTACAAAGAACGCCTCACCAAGGCCGCCGCCAAGCTGGCCGACTACGTCACCAAAAGCGCCGCCGGCAACATCACGGCCAACGAACGGCACGAACGAAACTCGCTGCTCAAAGCTACCGTGGGCTTCTGCCTCCACACCGTTAGACCCTGGGTGTACGGCGAGTACGCGCAAGGAAACCTGACGGTCGACGACGTGCACGAACTCGGCTTCCTCCTCCCCGGCGAAACCGGCGGCAACCACGAGCTGACGGATCCCACGGACATCATGATCGAGGTGAAATCACAGATCATCAGCGGCAACATCGTCCGCATCATCTTCGACCAGGCCTCCGTCAAGAACGCCGGCCCGGTGCTGCGCGGGTGGGCGCCCGGAACGCGCATGGCTCGCCTCGTGATCTACGCCGTGGACGGGCACACGGAGGTGGTGAACATGATGACTACCCACTTGCACAACGACATCGTGTTGCCCGAAGACTGCCACGGCAAGCAATTCCTGGTGAGGGCTACCTTCCTCAAACACGTTAACGACGAACCCCGCTGGAGCAACGAAGTGACCTTCTCCATGCCGCTGACGACCGGCGACCTCGCCCGCGCTATCGACCAGCAGCATTACGAGGATTACGAGGCCAGCCTCCGCGAGGTGGAGCGTCACCGCCAGGAGATCGAAAAACTCCACGCCGAGCTGGAGGCGGCACGCGCTAACCGGGGCGGCGAGGGTTCCGCGAGTTGAATCCCCCTCTCTCCCGAACGGCCAAGAGATAACCGCCGGTGGTTAGCCGCCGGCGAAACAAGAGCAAAGGTTTTTTACTTTCATTGTTAATGTTAATTTAGAAGTTCATTCTTAAATCGACGGTCACTGTACAGTAATCCGCTCTGTAAGTGAACCCCGCTCCCCCGATCCTTGAATCCGCGACGGCAACGAGGATTTTACCGGGGGGGCTTTTTTTTATTCCCCGATAGGTACGAGAAAGGAATTCCCGGGACGTGAGACGTAGCACGCTACGTCTCTACTGATGTACGGATATGGGTTGGACGACCTCTGTTGTACGGATGGGTTTGACGACCTCTGTTGTACGGATGGGTTTGACGACCTCTGTTGTACGGATGGATTGGACGACCTCTGTTGTACGGATGGGTTGGACGACCTCTGTTGTACGGATGGGTTGGACGACCTCTGTTGTACGGATGGATTGGACGACCTCTGTAGAGACGTAGCGTGCTACGTCTCAGGAAACGGAAATCCAATCTTGGAGACGTAGCACGCTACGTCTCTACACAAAGAGGTGGGCACCCGCGAGG
>JAIRXZ010000018.1 GCA_031267995.1 Odoribacteraceae bacterium
TCCGCCCATGTCTTCTGCACCACCACGGTGGCTGAGCCTGTCGAAGCCCATGTCTTCTAGCGCTCCGCCCATGTCTTCTGCACCACCACGGTGGCTGAGCCTGTCGAAGCCCCTTCCCCATTCGTGGGGACGCGCCCGCTCGCTGATCCCCACTGGTGGGGATTGCGGCGATCACGCGGATATTACTAACTTCGCGTCGTTCACTTGAAAACAACAAATCATTGGAAAGTATCATACAGTGTGAGCACATCACGCACTACTACGGCAGCCGCCTGATCTACGAGGATCTCAACTTCGAGGTGCACCGCGGCAAGATCCTGGGACTACTGGGAAAAAACGGAACGGGTAAAACCACCATCATCAACATCCTCAACGGCTACTTGAAACCTCGCGCCGGCGTCTGCCGCCTCTTTGGCGAGGAGATGAGCCGGCTATCGCCCACCACCAAGGCGCGCGTCGGGCTGCTGCTGGAGGGACACGTGCAGCACGCCTACTTCAACGCGGGGCAGATCGAGCGCTATTACAGCCGCTTCTTCCCCCGCTGGCGGCGCGAGGCCTACCACGCCCTGCTGGAGAAACTGCGCGTGTCGCCGACGCAGAAGATCGGCAACATGTCCCGCGGCCAGCAATCGCAAGTCGCCCTGGGCTTGCTCTTCGCGCAGGATCCGGAGCTGCTGATACTCGACGACTTCTCGATGGGGCTTGACCCCGGCTACCGTCGCCTCTTTGTCGAGTACCTCAAGGAGTTCGCCGCCGACGGCAAGAAAACCGTCTTCCTCACCTCCCACATCATCCAGGACATGGAGATGCTGGTGGACGACTGCATCATCCTCGACTACGGCCGCATCCTCCTGCACGAGCCTACCGCCTACATCCTCGACCATTTCCTCCGCTTCCGCTTCACCTCCCCCGCGGCCGACATCAGCGACGTCGACGGCCTCTGGCACACCGGCAGGAGCGGCAACGGCTGGGCGACCTACTCCTTCCTCCCCCTCCCCGAAGTGGCCTCCCGCCTCGCCCCCTTTGCCGCCGCCGGATTGGTGGGCGAAAAACTCTCGCTGGAGGACGCTTTCATCGGTTTAACGGGTAAATATTAACGCGTGATACAAGCAATACTATACAAGGAGTGGATCAAGTCGCGACGCGCCCTCCTCCTGGCCACCGCCCTGATGGCGGGATACGTCGCCTACGCCGCCGTCCACGCGGGGCAAATCTTCCGCGTCGACGGCGCCGTGGCAGCCTGGGCAACCCTCATCCTCAAGGACGCCTTCCCCCTGCCGGCGGCGGGACAGTGGCTGCCCCTGCTGGCGGGCGTGCTGGTGGGACTATCGCAGTACGTCCCGGAGATGGTGGACAAGCGACTGAAACTGACGCTGCACCTGCCCCTGCCGGAACGCCGCGTGCTCTCCGTCATGCTCCTGCACGGCGTCGCCACGTTGCTCGCGCTGTACGCGGCAACCATCCTCGCGGCGTGGGCGATCCTCGCCGGCTACTACCCCCCCGAACTCCTCGCCGGCTTCCTGTGGCGCGCCCTCCCGTGGTTCACCGCGGGCATCGCCGGCTACCTCTGCACCGCCTGGGCGTGCATCGAACCCGCGTGGACGCGCCGCCTCACCAACGCGGTCATCGCCACCGGCGCACTCTCCGCCTTCTACCTCGACGCCCCCGCGGGGGGATACCTGCCGATGCTCCCCTGGCTCGCCCTCCTCACCGCCGCCGCCTTCTGCCTGCCCTTTCACTCCGCCGCCAGGTTCAAGGAGGGCGCGCGATGATCACGAAAAAAACAGACATGAAAAAACTCCTCCTCGCCCTCCTCGTCACGGCGCTCGCCGCCTGGGTGCTGCCCGCGCTCGTCCAAAAAGCCACGCGCTCGCCGGAGCGGTACCCCTTCATCTACTACAGCTCGCTGCTGCGGGAATTGTGCGTCATCGACTACGGCGACGACGACGAGCCACTCCAGGATCTCGCCGGCAAACGCTACACCACCGCGCAGTTCGACTCCCTGCTGCCGCTCCTCAACTACCGCCAGCTCATGGCCGACGGGCACCTGCCGGACAGCATCGACGGCATCGCCATCACCCCTCCCGTGCTCCACGCCGCGTCGTTCGTCTTCCGCCGCTACCCCGCGGAGAGCGACGCACCGCCCCCCGTCCTGCACGTCCTCTTCGAGTCGATGCCCCGGCGCGTGGGCATCGAAATGCCGGGCGACGTCTTTCGCCTGGACGACAAAATAGAGTTTATCGACTGCCGCGACAACCGCGTGAACGAGGAAAAAAGCGCCCGCTTCCAACAAATGCTGGAACGGCGGGACTACCACTTCCCCGCCCGCTGGAACGCCGGCAACCCCAACCCGCGGAAAGCCTACGACGAGGGATACTTCAGCCTCGACGCCGACGGCCGCCTCTTTCACATCAAGATGGTCAACGGCCGGCCATACGTCCGCGACACCCGCGCCTCCGAAACCGTGGACATCGCCGCCTTCTCCGTCCTGGAGGTCGCCAGCAAGCGCTTCTACGGATTCCTCTTCGGCGGCCAGGGCGAGGTATACATCCTGGAAGCCAACGACGGCGCCTACCACCTGGCGCGCCTCGACATCGCCCCCTTCGACCTCCACCACGACCAGCTCACCATCATGGCCAACCTCCTCTACTGGAACGTCGCCGTCACCACCCCCGCCGGCCGCGTCTACTACGCCTTGCGATCGGACGACCTCGCCCGCGTCGCCGAACACCGCGTGGCGCACGCCCCGGACACGTGGGAGCGCCTCGCCGGCCGCCTCTTTCCCCTCCGCCTCACGCTGGAAGCCTCCAACAGCGCCTACATCCGCCCCCGTCTCCACCTCGCCCTCGCCTGGATGCACGCCCCGCTGGCGCTGCTCGCCGTGGCCTTCGCCGGGGGATGCTGGCGACGACTGCTATACGCTATATACATCTTAATCGCGGGCATCCCCGGCGCCATCGCGCTGCTGGTAATGCCCGGCATATTCACGCTAAAAACAAAGAAAAAATGAAAACACTCCTATTCACGATGGCCATCCTCGCGGCCATGACCTCCTGCGGGAACAAGGCAAAACCGGCTCCCGCCAAAGAAACGGCAACCGTCACCACCGTCGCCGCGTACGAACTCGACAGCCTCCTGCTGGTGGCCGCCGACCTCGTGGACAAAAACGTCACCGTCCGCGGCTTCGTCACCCACACCTGCAAGCACTCCGGCAAACGCTGCTTCATCGTCGGGAAGGACGGCAAAACATCCTTCCGCGTCGAGGCCACGGGCGACATCGGCGGCTTCAACCGCGAACTCGTCGGCTCCGAAATATCCGTCAAGGGCATCGTCAAGGAGCGTCGCCTCACCGCCGAAGCCATCGACCAGCACGAGAAAGAGGTGAACGAACAACAAACACAAGAGGACGGCTCGGCCGAAACCTGCGCCGCCGAGCTGGCCAACATCCAGGAAATGCGCGCCTGGATGAAAGCCCGCGGCCGCGACTACTACTCCATCTACTACATGGACGGCGAAACCTATGAAGTCGTCGAAAACGAATAAACTCACCCGCTGGGCGCGAGTCATACACCGGGATCTGGGCTTCCTGATGGTCGGTGTATGCCTCGTCTACGGCATCCTCCTCGACCAATGAAATCGTCGAAAACGAATAAACTCACCCGCTGGGTGCGAGTCATACACCGGGATCTGGGCTTCCTGATGGTCGGTGTATGCCTCGTCTACGGCATCTCCGGCATCCTCCTCAACCACATGCACGGGCAAGACCCCGCCTACCGCACCCGCGCCTCCGCGCTACAACTCGAACCCGGCCTCACCCGCCAGGAACTAACCACCCGCTGGCAAGACAGCGGCGACACCCCCGCCCTGCGCCGCGTCCTCCCCGTGGACGAGGGTCACGAGCGACTGATGCTCGACGGCGGTGCCGGCATCTACGACCTCTCCACCGGCCTCGTCTCCTACGAAACGCACACGCGCCGCCAATTCGTCTACTGGATAAACAAACTACATTACAACAAGGTGAAGGGCTGGAGCCTCGCCGGCGACATCTTCGCCATATCCCTCATCTTTTTCGCCCTCTCCGGACTGCTCATGGCCAAGGGCAAGAACGGCGCCACCGGCCGCGGCAAATGGTTTCTCCTGGCCGGCCTCCTCGTCCCCGTCCTCTACGTCCTGCTGGGCTGACGGGCACGCCCGGTAACCGACGGATCCGCGACAGGATACCGGGAGGCGCACGCGGGAAAGGGCGCACACGCAGGTGCGCCCCTACAGCATTTTCCAACGAAATGTAGGGGCGCGCCCGCGTGTGCGCCCTCGGTGTATTGTGAGGGCGAAAAATTTTTCTCCCCTACACCGTCTCCAAACGCACATCCACGAATCGTTTTCAAACATGCATCCACGATGGGCATTATATCGTCTTCAAACAAGCAAGGCGTAGGGGCGAAAAATCTTTCGCCCTCTTTTCACGCCACGCCCTCCCCTCGCGTCACGTTATTCTCTCGCGCGTATCCACGGCAGGACACCGGGAAACGCACGCGGGAA
>JAIRXZ010000034.1 GCA_031267995.1 Odoribacteraceae bacterium
CCGCCACGCTGCGGGAACGTCCTGCAGGCAGCGGGGAGATTCCGCACCGCTGCGGGAACGTCCTGCAGGCAGCGGGGAGATTCCGCCTCGATGCGGGAACGTCCTGCAGGCAGCGGGGAGATACCGCCTCGATGCGGGAACGTCCTGCAAGCAGCGGGGAGATTCCGCATTGTTGCGGGAACGTCCTGCAGGCAGCGGGGAGATTCCGCCTCGATGCGGGAATGTTCCCGCGAGCCGCGCGGAGTGTTCATTTCCCCTTCAACTCCTTTATCCGGAGGTTTCGGAACTCGACCTCGGAGCCGTGGCCGAGGAAGCCGATGTATCCGCTCTTGTTGGAGAGGCCGGGATGCTGCTGCTTGTCGGGAGGGGCGGTGAAATTCTTGCTCGCGGCGGCAATGTCGCCGTCCAGGATCACCGTGCCGTTGAGCGTGACCTTGATGTGGTTGCCATCGGCGACAACCTCCTGCACGTTCCACTCGCCGACGGGCTTCTGGAAACCTCGCTTCGCCGGGATGATGCCGTAGACCGAGCCGTGGTACTGGTAGGGAGCCAACTCCTTGTAGACGTCGGCCTCGTTGTCAAGAATTTGCAGCTCCATGCCGAAGTAGGCGGGATCCACGTCCAGCGGCGTGCGGATGCCCAACCCGTTGTTGGCCGCGGGCGTCAGCTTAAACTCGAACCGCATGATGAAGTTGGCGTACTGTTGCTCGGTGTAGAGATTGCCGTGGCCGTTGTCCGAGGGGACGCAGGCAATGACGCCGTCGCGGACGATGTAATCCTGGAGATTGCCCATCCACCCCGTCATGTCGATGCCGTTAAACATCGGGACGAATCCCTCGGCTTGCTCGCCTGCCGGCAATTGATAAGGCTCGGCGCGAGGGATCTCCCGGATGTAGGCGTCGCGATACTCCACTCCACGCGGCTGCAACTCGACCCTGCCGCGGGCGCGGGGCACGGTGTCGCTGATGGTCGGGCGGCCGTCGAGATGGACGGTCAGGCGACCGTTGACGACCGTGATGCCGGCGGTGTGCCATTCGCCGTCGCCGTCGGCGGTGAGGAGCGACGTGGCGCCAAGGGCGATCCGCGCGTTGCCCCCGGCGGCTATTTTCCAGTCGATATACAGCTCGAAGTCGCCGTAATCCTTGGCAGAGCGGGGATTCTTCCCGTCGAGGATCAGCCGCGCGAAACCGTCTCCCCCGGGCAACGAGGCGAGGTGTTTGAGTATCTCTTGCGCTTGATACTCGGCCTCGGCGTCCTTGTTCAGGGCGATCGCTTTTTCGAGCAGCGACGCGACCTCGCGGCCGTGGTACGCGGGATTGGCGATGGCGATGGCGCGAACGGCCTGCACTGCCGCTTGCCGCACGTCGGGATCATTGTCGTCGAGGAACGCCCCGGCGGTCATCAGTCCCGTGAAGGTGCCCGCGGCGGCGAGTTGTTGGATGATTTCCCGTTTCAGCGCGGGGGTTCGGGCTATTTCAAGGGCGTCGCGGAGCAGCAGCACCCTCTTTTCGGGGGTGTTGTCCGACTTGTTGACCTTGGCGATGTACCCGGAGAGGGCTTTGCCGGCGCGCGCGTCATCGCTCTTGGCGATATCGAGCAGGGGCGTCATGGCCGCGGCGTCGCTCCAGTTGACGAGCGCCTCGAAAGCGGCGTCGGCGTCGGCGCCGGCGAGGGCGGGGAGGAGCGTCTTCAGCCCCTCGTTCCCGCCGATCATGGCGAGGACGTCGTGGTAGCGCGCGGGGTGGCGGCTGGCGGCGAGGAAGGCGGCGACGCGCTTGCTTTGCTCGTCCCGCGGGAGGGTGGACAGGGCGGCGCGTAGGGCTTCTTGCAGGGGGGCGATTTGCTCCCCGTCCGGCGCCTCCTCGAGGAGGCTGGCGACGAGGGGGGCGTGTTCTTCCGCCACGACCTCCTTCAACGCCTTGCAGGCGGCGGCGCGGGCGGCTTTGTCCGGGGAACGCGCCCATTCGCGGACGATGGCGAATTGCGCTACCGCCCCGCGCGCGGCGAGAATCTCCAGCAGGGCTACCGCGGCGGGCGAGGGAAGGTCGGGGGAGAGGGCGGCGGCGACGGCGGCGACGAGGTTGTCGCTTTTGATGGTTTGCAGCACGGCTTTTCCCGCGGCGACCGTCTCTTCGTCGCCTGTCCGCGTGGCCGCGAGGATGGGGGCGATGGCCTTCTCGCCGTCAAGTTTCCCGGCGACGACGATGGCGGCTTGTTTGACCTCGTCGGAGGCGGTGTTCGAGAGGATGTTCACGATGACGGGCAGCACGACGGGGTCGCCGTGGTTGCCCAGCGCGCGGATGATGTCGGCCTTGACGTCGTCGTTTTTTTCTCCCTTCAGGCGGGCGACGAGCGCGTCGCGCGTTTTATCCGATTTGATCCCGGTGAGGAATCCCAGCGCCGCGACGCGGTATTGTTTGTCGTCGCTTTTCAGGGCGGCGATGACGGCGGCGATGGCCTTGCTCTCGCTTGCCGAGCGGGTGTAGAGCGAGAGGGCGGCGGTTTTCGCGGCAATCCGGTTGCCCGTCGACGTTGCTTTCAGGAGATTCCCGGCGGCGGCGAGGACTTGCTTGTTATCCCGCTTCAGCAGCCTGTTTTCGAGATAGAGGATGTACGCGTCGAGGGCGCCGGATGGCTCCTGCAGGTAGCCGGTGGCGCGGGCTTTTTCGTTCAATATTTTTCCCGATTCGGGGGCGGCTACCCGCGCGAGGGCGTCGAGGAGGGCTTTTTCGAGCGACGCGTCCGGCGAGGCGAGGAGCGACGCGAGCGCCGGGGCGGCCGGGGCGTAAGCGGTTTCGCCGAGCGCCCGGACGAGCGCGATTTGCTGCCCGCCGTTGGCGCGCGCGAGGGCGTCGAGGAGCGCCTTGTTCGCGTCGTCGCTGTTGACGCGGATCAAGACGCGAGCGGCGGCGTCGCGCAGGCGGTCGTTGGCGAGGTAGGCGGCGACCGTTTCCACCGACTTGTCGCCGGCGACGTATTGCAGCTGGATGAGGAGGAAGTCGCGTATCTCGTCCGACGGCGCGGCGGGGATCGCCCGGACGAGGTTTTTCTCCACCGCGGCGCTCTTCGCCGGCTCCTTCGAGGCAAAGATAGTCAGGCCGCTGATGGCGTAACGTATTCGCGCGTCGTCTCCTCCCGGGTCGGAGAGGCGTGGCGCCAGGTCGTCGATGACGTCGCCCAGGGCGAACAAATCGCTCATGAGGGTGTTGAATTTTGCCGTGTTGTCGGCGGGCAAAAGCATGATGATGTCCGCTATTTTCGTCTCGCGCGTGCGGTTGTCGCTCTGCGCGACGGCCGAGAGGCAGAGGGCGACGAGGGTTGTTGCTGTTAGAAGTATGTGACGAATCATTTTTTCTTGTTTTAGATGATTAGAATTTAAATAGCCCACGGCGCCCTTGCCGGTTGGTCGATCAGTCGGTTCGCCCCCTCGTCGTCGATGAAGCGGAGGTTGTCGGGATCGAACTTCAGCGAGCGTCCCAGGCGCACCGCGATGATCGCCAGGTTGACCAACGTCGACGAGCGGAAGCCGTTCCGTTCGTTGAGGGCGAAAGGTTCGCGGGTGCGTACCGATTTCTCGAAGTCGGTGAGTTGCGCTGCCGGTTCAGGGAAATCGGCGAGTTTCCTTTGCAAGTCGGGGATAGTCGAGTGGAATCCGGGGAAGAGTTTACCGTTTGGCCCTTCGATGAACGCGGCGCCGGTGTCGCGGTTTTCCCCGTCGAGGACGATGCTGCAGCCATCCGCGTAGACGAGTTCCACGCGTTTCCACGTCCCGCAGGCGTCGGAATCCTGCTGTTCGCCATCGACGATGACCTCCACGGGACTCGTTTCGTCCTTGCCGAGGAAATACTGGATCGGGTCGAGGTAATGCTGTCCCATGTCGCCGAGTCCGCCCCCGTCGTAGTCCCAGTATCCGCGGAAGGTACTGTGCACGCGGTGGGAGTTGTAGGGTTTGAAGGGCGCCGGCCCCAGCCACATGTCGTAGTCGAGTTCCGCCGGGACGGGTTCGACGGGCAGCCCTGTCTTCCCGATCCAGTAGAATTTCCAGTCGTATCCGGTCGCGGCGTTGACGGTCACTTTCAGCGGCCAGCCCAGGAGTCCGCTCTCCACCAACTTTTTTATGGGCTTGACGGTGGTACCCATGCCGTAGAAAGTGTCGGTGAAGCGGAACCAGGTGTTCAGGCGGAACACCCGGCCGTGCCGCTCGACGGCCTCTTTCACCTTCAGCCCCTCGCCGATGGTGCGGGTCATGGGCTTTTCGCACCAGATATCCTTGCCGGCCCTGGCCGCGTCGACCGCCATCTTGCCGTGCCAGTGCGGTGGGGTGGCGATGTGCACGATGTCGATGGAGGGATCTGCCAACACCTCCCGGTAGTCGCGGTAGACCTTTACCCCCGGCGGGCAATGGCGGAGAGTCTCGTCTAAGTGCTTCTTGTCCGCGTCACAGATCGCCGTCAAGCGGGCGCCCGGGTAGGAGATATGCGATTGCCCCATGACGCCAACGCCGATGATGGCCTTGGTGAGTTGATCACTCGGCGCGAGGAAACGTCCCCCCAGCACCGCGCGCGGCACGATGGTCAGGGCGGCCAGCGACAGCCCCGCCTTTTTCAAAAAATCGCGCCTGCTTTGTTCAAGATTGTTCATGATAATCGTTTTAAAAATGAATATTTCGATGTTCGGAATTACTTCGGGGGGAGGTGCGACGACCTCTTTTGTCTCCTCGCCGGCAGCCCGTAGCCGTTGGTCATCGCGCGGCGCCGGGCGAGAATTTCATCCATCTCCTCCGGCCGGCCGATGCACGGGGCGCCGTTTTTCTCGGCATCGCGCAACATTTTCCACGCCATGTCGGAGGCGATGACGCTGTCGCGGACGGTGGGAAAGCCCAGGTTTTTCCCCGCCAGGATCGAGCGGCCGAAGACATCTATCATCACGTCGATTTGCTTGTCCTTGAAATCGCCGGTTTTGATGACCGTGCGCGTGACGCCGTGCAGTTCCACCGTGGCGGTTTTGTAATCGTGCGTCGTCCGCGCGATGCCCTTGCTGCCAATCACGTCCACGTAGCAGTTATGCGTTTGATCTTTGGCCATGTGGCCGTACACGGAGCCTTGCGTGATGTCAAACACCACCCCGTTTTGAAAGGCGCCGTGCACCTGCACCCACCACGGCGACTCGTGGCTCCACATCCGGACGCCCTGGGCGTGATACGTGGCGTACTCGCCGCCGGCGTACCAGCGGGCGACGTCCACGTAATGCATCCCGCAGTCGTGAAACGCCGGGCCTTCGGGTTCGTGCCCTTCCTGGGGCATGTGGCCGGGGGTCATGTGGGCGACGCGGACGATGGCCAACTCGCCGATCTCGCCGGAGCGGATAAAGTCGATCATCTCCTTATGATACCAGGCATTGCGGTTGCACATGTTCACGGTGAACATCAAGCCCGACCGTTCCACGGCGTCGACGATCTCCCACTCGGTCGCGATGTCATCGGCGACGGGCTTCTCCGCGAGGACGTGCTTGCCCGTTTTCAGCGCCTCGCGTATCTGGGCGGGACGCGCGTCCGCGAGGGTGAACAGGCCTACCACGTTCACGTCGGGGTCGCCGAATATGTCGTCTTCGTCGTCGGTGATCACGGCCTCTGGCGCGACCATAGCGGCTGCCTTCCTCGTCTCCTCGTCGCTGTCGCAGATGTAAGCCAGCGTCCACAGGGGGTTTCGCCGGATCTCCTCGACGTACAGTCGTCCCATGCGGCCGAAGCCGATCACTCCTACTTTTAATCTCTCTTTGTCCATGGCGGATATATTTTTTAAAATGTCTATTGCACTTGAAAAGGGGGAAATAAAAAAGGCGTGCAACCTTTTTTATTTTTTGGTTTACACGCCTGATGGCAATGGTCAACGTTTATCAAGTCAAATCCTGCCCGCCCGACGGGCGAAGTATTTCCAGGATTCTCTCCTCGCCAAGACCGGTGATTTCTTGTATCTGTTCCATGCTAAAACCGTTGCGCTTGCAATTAAGCACCGTGCGGGTTAGGGCTTTCTCGAGGCCTATTGCCTCGCCTTTCTCGAGGCCTATTGCCTCGCCTTTCTCGAGGCCTATTGCCTTGCCTTCCTCGCGGCCTATTGCCTTGCCTTTCTCGAGGCCTCTCGCCTCGCCTCTCGCCTCGCCACCGCGGATAAGGGTATTCTCGGTGCGTATGATATCCCAGTACTTATCGTACGCGGCTATTTCGACATCCGTGAAGGCGCCCTTCTCGCAAATATCCAGCGCGCGGCGGATATCCTCGTTCTCCTTCAGGTCGTCGGGAATGGTGAGCTTGGACTCGTCCACTTCCTTCAGGAAGCGCAGCCACAAGACGGCCATCCGGCGGTCTATCCACGTCTCCGGCCTGAACTTCGGCAACTCCAGCAGCACGAGTTCCATCCCCTCGATCACCTCTCCCGTCTCCTTGTCGTTGACGAGGCGGAAGTGATGATAAAACTCCTCCGTTTTATAAAAAGTGTCGTTGAGTATCGCCAGGCCGTACACCGGTTGCAAGCGGATATAATCCTCGTTCTGGTTCAGCGGACTCACGTACGCCTTCGCGACATTAAAGAGCATCCGGTTGAGGAAAGCGTTGTTCCAATACATCTGCATCTCCACGATAAACTGCC
>JAIRXZ010000126.1 GCA_031267995.1 Odoribacteraceae bacterium
TTGACGAGCACCAGCGGCAACATCCCCGCCGGCGGCATGGCAAAGAGGAGGTTGTTGAGGAGGGGCGACAGGATGGCGGTGAGCAGCCCCACGTGCAGGCCGTATTTGTAGGCGCCAACGAGGGTGAAGAAGAAGATGGGGAGCAGCATCAGCCCGCCGTCGGGCACGATGTGGCAGGCGCGCGGCAGCAGCAGGTTGCCGGCAACGAAAAGAAGCGCGAAGAGGTAGGTCTTCGCGTCGGAGTAACTCAGCGAGTGGAGTTTGACTGTTGTTTCCATGTGTTCATTATTAATTGACAATACCACGTTTCCTCCGCGGGCGTCCAAAGGTATCGAAAAATTTACCGCCCCGGCAACCGACGCCGGGAAGTTTAGGCTATTTTTAAGGTTGTTGTAAAATATCGTTACAGCAGGCGGTGGAAAAGGGGGTGAAGGGCTTGCCAGAGGACGATTCCCGTGGCGACGGAGACGTTGAGGGAGTGCTTGGTACCGAATTGCGGGATTTCGAGGCAGTAGTCGCAGAGGTCGACGACCTGCTGGTCGACGCCGCGCACCTCGTTGCCGAGGACGAAGGCGTGCCGGGCGTCGGGCGCGGGCGCGAAGTCGGCCAGCGATCGGCTCCCCTCCGCCTGCTCGATGGCGATGACGGTGTAGCCCTCCTGCCGCAGGCGGCGGACGAGGTGGACGGTCTCCGCGACGCTCTCCCAGGCGACGCTCTCCTCGGCGCCGAGGGCGGTTTTGTATATCTCGCGATGGGGGGGGAGTGGGGTTATACCGCAGAGGTAGAGCCGCTCCACGCGGAAGGCGTCGCACGTGCGGAAGGCGGCGCCCACGTTGTGCTGGCTCCTGACGTTGTCCAGCACGACTACCGCCGGGAGCTTGTCGGCTTGCCGGAATTGCTCCACGGGGAGGCGATGCAACTCGCTGTTGAGTAGTTTTCTGGAGGGGGTCACGGGCGGTTAGTCGTTGGCGAGCTCGCCGGTGAGCGTGGCGAGGGTGCAGCCGGTGACGAGGACGCGAACGGTGTCGCCAATGACCGCCCCGCCGCCGGGGAATACCACTACTTTGTTCTGCTGGTTGCGCCCGGAGAGTTCCTCGTCGCGCTTCTTGGACACGCCCTCCACCAGCACCTCCATCACCTTGCCGATGTCCGCCCGGTTGCTCTCCAGGGAGAGGCGGTTTTGCAGTTCGATGACCTCGGTGAGGCGTCGTCCCTTCGTCTGCTCGTCCACGTTGTCGGGGAGGCGGCGGGAGGCGATGGTGCCCGGCCGCTCGGAGTACTTGAAGGTGAAGGCCTGGTCGAAGCGCGCCTCTTCCATCAGCGACAACGTTTGGCGGTGATCCTCCTCGCTTTCATCGTGGAAGCCCACGAAGATGTCGGTGGAGAGGCCGCAACCGGGGATGATGGCGCGGATGGCGCGGACGCGGTCGAGGTACCACTCCCGCGTGTATTTGCGGTTCATGCGCGCCAGCGTGGCGTTGCTTCCCGATTGGACGGGCAGGTGGACGTGGCGGCAGATGTTGGGGTGCGCGGCGATGGCGCGGAGGATGTCGTCGCTCATGTCCTTCGGGTGCGAGGTGGCGAAGCGGACGCGGGTGCCGGGGACGGTTGTCGCCACGCGCGAGAGCAGCGAGGGGAAGTTCAACTCCTCGGCGTCGCCTCGCCAGCGGTAGGAGTTGACGTTCTGGCCGAGGAGCGTGACTTCCTTCCTCCCCCTGTCGGCGAGATCCTTAACCTCGGCGAGGATGCTGTCCGGGTCGCGCCCCCGCTCCCTGCCGCGGGTGTAGGGGACGATGCAGTAGGTGCAGAAGTTGTTGCAGCCGCGGGTGATGGTGACGAAGCCGGAGACGGACGTTTCACTGCCGCGCGAAGGGCAGATGCCGGCATAAGTCTCCGTGGTGGAGAGGTCTACGTTGATCGCCCGCTCGCCGCCGGCTGCCCGCTCGATGAGGCGGGGGAGATCCAGGTAGGCGTCCGGCCCCACGACGAGGTTGACGTTGCCCTCCTGCTCGAACAGCGCCGCCCCCAGCCGCTCGGCCATGCATCCCATCACCCCCACCACCACGCCGGGATTGCCCTTGCGCAGCCCCGCCATGCCCCGCACGCGTCCTCGCGCCCGCTGCTCGGCATTCTCCCGCACCGAGCAGGTGTTCACCAGGATAACGTCCGCCTCGCGCTGATCCGTCGTCCGGGCGTATCCCGCCCCTTCGAGGATGGCGGCCACCACCTCGCTGTCGGCCGCGTTCATCTGGCAACCGTATGTCTCTATGTAGAATCTCTTGTGCATCTCGTTTTTTCGATCGGAACGCGAAGATAGGAATTTTCCCGACACGCGCCAGCGGCGGCGCGGAAACGGCTCATCGCCTGCCGGAGGCGCGAACCCCCACAAGGCACAGCGCCAGGAAGATCAAGAACGTGACGCGCGCCGCCAGCGTGATCTCCGCGTGGAGCGCCGGCGTGAGCACCCGCTCGCCCGCGTAAAACGAGATGACCATCCCCGCGATGCCCATGCTGATGGCTTGACCGGCTAACCGGACGGTGCCGGAGATGGCCGCCGCCTGGCCGTAGTGCTGGCGCGCTACCGAACTCATGATCAGGTTGGTGTTGGGCGACGAGAATATGCCGAATCCCACGCCCAGCACCGCCAGCAGGCCGATGATCAACGCCGGCGGGGTGCCCTCCGCCAGGAAAACGAGTTCCGCCAGCCCCGCCACGCTGATGGCCATGCCCCACGTGGCCAGACGCGCCGGGGAAAAACGGTCGGACAACCGCCCCGATACCAGCGAGCACACCGATTGCACGCATGCCTGGCAGATGAGGATCAATCCGGCGTGCCGGGCGTCCATCCCCCTGACGTATTGGAGGTAGAGGCTCAGCATGAACGCGATGCCTGCCGTCGCCGCGTAGTTGATCAGCGCCGCCAGCAGCGACATGGCGAATACCCGGTTGCCCGCCAGCAGTCGCACGTTGAAGACGGGCGAGGCGTGACGACGCTCGTGCAACGCGAAGACGACCAGCGCGGCCGTCCCCATCACCAAACACGGCCAACCGCTGGCACCGGACAAGGCCGAGAAGCCGTAAATGACGCCGGCCAACCCGAGGCCGTAGAGGATGCTGCCCGTCCAGTCGAAACGCTCGCCCCGCGCCTCCACCCACTCGCCCCGCAGCCTCCGTCGCGCCAGCACGAGTACCCCGATGCCCGCGCCGCCGCTGACGAAGAAGATGGCTTCCCACCCCAGGTGGTGCGTCAGCATCCCGCCCAAGAATGGCCCCGCCGCCAGTGCCGCGTAGACGACCGCCACGTTGATTCCCAACGCCCAACCGCGCCTCCCCGGCGGGAAAAGCGAGGTGAGGATCGCCGTGCCCGTGCCGAACATCATCGCGCTGCCTGCCCCGCTGATGAAGCGCGTCGCCAGTAGTGCCCAGCCCGATGGCGCCAGCCCGCAGGCGAAGGTGGCGACCGAAAAGAGGAGTACCCCACGACAGAAGATCTTCCTCCGCCCCACCATGTCCGCCAGCCGCGACAGGGGGACTTGCAGGATGGCCGTCGAAATCAAGTAAGCGGTGGCTACCCACGCCAATCTCCCCGCCGTCATGGCGAATCTTGCCCCGATCTCCGGCATCGCCAGGTTGAGCGCCGATGCCATGAAGGGTACCATGAAGGAGGCCGCGGCGATGACCAGCAATCCCCGCTTGGCTTCCCGCCCGGTTGTTTCGGCGGTTGTTCCCGCGTCCGTCCCCGCGTCCCTCTCCGGAATCAATTTCTTGTTATCATCCATGTCGCGAATCTAAGCTTTTTCCGGTGGAAGCAACCGGCCGCATTGAAATGTCCCTCGACAATAAAAACAGTGAACACGTACACGTCGAGATGCACACGCGGCAAAGGGCGCACACG
>JAIRXZ010000140.1 GCA_031267995.1 Odoribacteraceae bacterium
GTGCGCGACCGGCAAGGGCGCCGCGTCAAAATGCATCCGGACGAGCGGGTGGAGATCGGTGAAAAGGGAATCGCGCGGACGGAGAGCGTGGACGCGAGCGACTACATCACGTGGGTAGACGGCGTGTGGACGCTGAACGGGAAGGCTTTGAAGGACGTGCTGGGGAGGTTGTCGGCCTACTACGGGCAGGCGATCTATTTCGACCCGGTGATCGGGGAGGAGCCTGTCTACGGGAAGTTGTTCCTGAGCGACGACCTGGGAAAGATTTTAGAATGGATAGGACAGACGCTGAGCTTGCAACATGGCGAGGGAGAGCGTAATAATTATTTGATTTACATGGATGATGAACCAAATGCTAATCTTTAAAACGTGAAAGTATGAAGAAAAGGTGATGACAAAAAAAGGCCGGACGACACTGCAAATATCGCCCGACCAAGATTGATTTCCGTCAAAAAAAAACTAAAGTGTTAACAACAAAAATCGGTACGAAAGTATGAAAAAAAATGTGATTCTTCAACAGAGAGGGGGGTATATTATATCTCTTTGTCTATTACTTAGCAGTTTTCTATTCACGGCTCCCGCGTTCGCGGCGGACTCGAGCGACATGAGCAGGGAGCAAACCGCGCAGACGGTAAAACAAGTGTTCAACTACATCGAGCAGAACAGCAATCTCGTAATCATGTACTCCAAAGAGCTTCTCTCCGAACTGGAGAAACAGGTGTCCATCAACCTGGAGGGGAGGAGCATGGAAGCAATCCTCAAAGAACTGTCATCCATCACCGGCCTGGAATGTAACATCAGCGACCGGCAGGTGATCGTGACCAAATCCCGCGTCCAGCAACAGAATGACAACCAGGTAACGGCCACCGGACAGGTGTTGGACGAAAACGGCGCGGGCATCCCCGGCGCCAACATCCGCGTGAAGGGGCAACCGACCATCGGAACGGTGTCCGACGCCAGCGGGAACTTCGCGTTAACGGTTCCCCGCGGCTCGGTACTCATCGTGTCGTTCGTCGGGTACCTGCCCGTGGAGACGGCCGTTGGCGCCGGCAAGTTGACGATACGCCTGGTGCCCGACCCGCAAGAGTTGGAAGAGATCGTCATCGTTGGATTCGGCAAGCAGAAAAAAGCAAGCGTCGTGGGCGCCATCCAGAGCATCAACCCGGGCGAACTGCGGGTACCGTCGAGCACGTTAAGCTCGGCATTCGCGGGCAAACTATCGGGCGTTGTCTCCGTGCAGCGGTCGGGCGAACCGGGAGCTGATGGGGCCAGCTTCTGGATCCGCGGCATCTCCACGTTTGGCGGTGGTTCCACCCCCCTGATATTCATTGACGGCGTGGAAGTAAGCACGGGCGACCTGAACGCGTTGCCACCCGAAGTAATCGAAAACTTCTCCATCCTGAAAGACGCGGCAGCGACGGCGCTTTACGGATCGCGCGGCGCCAGCGGCGTCATGCTCGTGACCACGCGCCAGGGGCGTAGCATGGAAAGAGCCAAGATCAACATACGCGTTGAAGGACAGCGGGCGCAACCCACGAAGATGATCGACCTGGCCGACGGCGTCACCTACATGCGACTGTTCAACGAAGCCGTCCTGACGCGCTCGCCGGGCACCCCGCTGGCCAACTTGCCCTTCACCCAAAGCAAGATCGAGCACACGGCCGCGGGCGCCGACCCCTTGATCTACCCGAACGTGGACTGGCAAAAAGTACTCTTCAGGAAAGCCTCCTACAACCAAACGGTCAACCTGAACGTGACGGGTGGCGGCTCCAAAGTAACCTACTTCCTCAACGCCACCTTCAACAACGACAACGGTATGTTGCGCAGCGACCCGCAGAACAAATTCGACAACAACATCCAGCAGCAGCGTTACTCCCTCCAGGGAAACATCGTCGCCGATCTGACGCCGAGCACCAAAGTTGCCGTTCGTCTCAACGCCCAGGTATTGAACTACACCGGGTCGCGTTTATCGACGGCCGACCTCTACAGCGAGTTATTCACCTCCACGGGCGTCCTCTTCCCGGCCTACTACCCGGACATGGACGGCGACCGCATCCGCTTCGGCAACAAATACGGCGGCCCGCACCCGATGGACGGGAACGTACCCCTCTACCACAACCCCTACGCGGAGATGGTCAGCGGTTACAGCGAGCGCGGCACCAACACCAGCATCGCCTCCTTCGACATTGTTCAGGACTTGGCGGCGCTCACGCCGGGCTTGGCCATCAAGGGCTTGGTATCATTCAAAAACTGGGCTTCCACCACAATTACCCGTCGTTTCCAGCCGACCTACTACCAGGTTGACCCCACCCAGCTCGCCGCCAACCCCGACTTGGTCTACTCGCCGGACGTCCTTTCGGCCAACCTCAACCCTGGAGGCAACGTGTTGACAACCACCCCCTCGTCCACGGGCGACAGGTTGATGAACCTGCAATTCAGTGCCGACTACGCCCGCGCCTTTGGCGTGCACGACGTGAGCGGATCGGTGGTCTACCTCCAACGGGATTACCACAACAACGCCCCCGGCAACTTCCGCGACGCCTTGCCCACGCGCTACCAGGGCATCTCCGGCCGCGTTACTTACGGCTACGACGGTCGTTACCTCGCCGAGTTAAACGTCGGGTACACCGGGTCGGAGAACTTTGAATCCGGTCGTCGTTTCGGTCTATTCCCCGCCATCGCCTTGGGTTACAACATCTCTCGCGAGGCCTTTTGGGCGCCCATCCAGGACATCGTCACCAACCTGAAAATCCGCGGTTCGTACGGCATCGTCGGCAACTCGGACATCAGCGGCTCCCGCTTCCCCTACCTGACGGAGGTCAACCTTGCCGGTCGCAGCTTCCAATTCGGCGCCTGGGACAGCCGGGGCACCTCTCGATCCGGCGCCACCATCACCAAGTTCGGGGCATCCGGCGCCCACTGGGAAGAGGGCAGGAAACTAAACGTCGGCTTCGACCTGGAGCTTTACCGCGCCCTTTCGATCACCGCCGACATCTACAGGGAGAATCGCGACGACATCTTCATGCAATACCGCACCATCCCCACCGAATCGGGAATCGTCGGCAACATCCCCTACGCCAACATCGGCAAGGTGAAAAACGAAGGATTCGACGCCTCCGTCAACTACAACAAAGCCTTTTTAAACAACGAGCTGGTCGTGAGCCTGCGTGGAACATTCACCTACGCCAAAAACACCTTGATAGACCGCGACGAACCGCCCTACGACGAGTACAACAAGCACCAGTCGGACATCGGCAAGCCCCTCAACCGTTACAAGGGCTACGTCGCCAACGGCCTCTACTCCGTGGAGGACTTCGACCAGGACGCCTCCGGCAACTACACCCTCAAGTCCACCTTCCCCGCCAGCGACTACAACGTGCAGCCGGGCGACATCAAGTACCTGGACTTGAACCAGGACAACCACCTCGACGGCAACGACCAAACCCAATTGGGCAACCCCACCGTCCCGCAGATCGTTTACGGTTTTGGTCTTTCGGCCTCCTACAAGGGATTCGACGCCTCCATTTTCTTCCAGGGCGTGGGCAACACCAGCCTGATGATGCAAAACATCCACCCCTTTGGCACGCAGTACACGCAGTTGTTCCAGTTCATTGCCGACGACTACTGGTCGGAGAGCAACCCGAACCCCAACGCCGCCTACCCCCGTTTCGCCTCCGGCGTGGCCGACCACAACAACTTCCAAAACTCCTCCTACTGGCTGCGCGACGCCTCCTTCCTGCGCCTCAAGGACGCCGAGGTGGGCTACACCCGCGCCTTTGCCCGCGTCTACCTGGCGGGGAGGAACCTCCTTACCTTCAGCAAATTTAAAAACTGGGATCCGGAGATTGGTGGTGGCCGCGGCCTTTCCTACCCCCCGCTTCAGACGGTTTCCCTCGGCTTCCAACTCACCTTTTAACATATAACAAAACAGAGTATGAAAATAAGAAATAGCCTGTCAAGCCTCTGCATTGCCATCGCCCTAACGTTGACGGCATGCAACTTCCTGGACATCGTACCCGACGACACCCCCGCGCTGTCGGACGCCTTCAAAAACGAGAACACGGCGGAGGGATTCCTCTTCACCTGCTACTCATACCAGTACGACTACTTCGACTTCCGCGGCACCCCCGGCCTCGCCACCTCCGACGAGCTCCTCTGCGCCTACCACTGGACGGCCGAATGGTTCGGGTGCGTCGAATTCAACTCCGGCGTCTACAGCTCCAGCGACCCCATGATGAACCCCTGGGGAGGATTCAGCTACTACAACTACAGCTCGCCCAGCCTCTACCAGGGCATCCGCCAGGCCTACATCTTCCTCAACAACATCGACCAGGCAACCCCCAGCGTCACCGACGCCGCCACCTTTGCCCGTTTGAAAAGCGAGTGGATTGGTGAAGCCAAGTTCCTCATCGCCTACTACCACCAGCTGTTGTTGCAGTGCTACGGGCCGATTGTCTTCATCGAAGACGAAACGGAAGCCAAAAACCCCCGTCTCACCCTCGACGAGAGCGTTGACAAAATCGCCGCCCTCTACGACGAAGCCATCGCCCTCCTTCCCCCCACCAGGACGCAGCGCTCCGAACTCGGCCGCGCATCCCAGACCATCGCCATGGCCTTGAAAGCGAAGCTACTCCTATACGCCGCCAGCCCCCTCTTCAACGGCAACACGGACTACGCCCTCCTCCTGGACAAGCAAAACAACAACCTCATCAGCCAGACCGTTGACAAAAGCAAGTGGCAACGCGCCATGCTCGCCGCCGACAGCGCCATCACCCTCGCCAGGAGCCAGGGCTTCGACCTCTACACCTACACCGGTCACGAGTTCCGCGAGGACGCCGCCGTCAAGTCCTACACCAGCGACTTCCGCGCCGCCTACCTCAACTGCCGCATGGTGCTGGTAGACGACTGGAACAAGGAGATCATTTGGGCCAACAACCGCGCCGAAAACAACGGCAACAGCCCCCAGCGTCACGCCGTTCCCAAGGGCATCGACAGCCGCACGCGCGTATCCGACCCCGTCGGCGCCCTCGGCACAACCCTCACGATGGCCAAGATATTCCACACCAAAAACGGCTTGCCGCCTGAAGAAGACCCCGCCCTCGGCTACGCGTGGAACGAGACGGGACGCATGACCATCCCCGGCGGCGCCCAAACCTGCAACCTCCACCTCAACCGCGAGGCGCGTTTCTACGCCAGCGTCGGCTTTGACCGCGGCCCCTACGAGTTCAACAGCGACTCCACCTACCAACTCCTCCTGAAAGCCGGGGAGAAAAACGGCATGACCATCGGCGGCAAGGGCAGCGACCACTTCTACGGCGGCTACGCCGTCAAGAAAATCGTCGATCCCGACGGAGCCGCCACCGGCGCCCAATGGCGCTTCCAGCAATACAGCTACCCCCTCATCCGTCTCGCCGACCTCTACCTCCAGTACGCCGAAGCCTGTGCCGAATTCCAGGGATCCCTCGACGCCAAGGCGCAGGACTACCTGAGCAGGGTACGCGCCCGCGCCGGACTCACCATGAACTACTTCACCGGCAAAAGCGGCGACGCCCTCGTCCAGGCCGTTCGTCGCGAGCGCATGATCGAGTTGGCCTTCGAGTCGCAATGGTACTTCGACCTTCGCCGCTGGAAGATGGCAGAGGCATGGTTCGCCACCGACCGTCAAGGCATGTGGGGACTCAACGACGAGGGCACGGACGCCGCCTCCTTCTACCAGGAGACCCAGTTGCCCGCCCAGCCCATCGTCTTCCTCAAGAAAAACTACCTCCTCCCCATCCACGTCACCTACGTCAACGCCAACGAAAACATCGTCCAAAACACAGGTTATTAACCCATGAAAACCACGAAAAACATGAAAACATACTTCCGGTCTGTTGCCATGCTCGTCATGGCCATCGCCCTCCTCGCGGCGTGCGATGAAGACAAAAAGGGCGGCGCCGTCGTCACCCAGATCACCATCGACGAAGCCGCCGACACCGACGTCCTCCTCGCCGTCAAGGAAAACGAAACCCTCCGCCTCACCGCCAACGTCTTCCCCGACAACGCCGCCTACAAGCGCGTCCTCTTCGAGAGCGCCGACCCCGCCATCTTCACCGTCAACCAGGCAGGCGTCATCACCGGAGAGGGATTCGGCAAGGCCACCCTCCACATCTTCGCCGCCGACGGCGGGGGAGCCTTCGCGGACTACACCGTCGACGTCGACTACCGCGCCGAAGTCCTCCACGTCAAGACCCCCGGCAGCCTCGCCCAGCTCCTCACCGCCACCGCGGGCACCAGCGTCATCATCGCCGGCACCCTCAACGCCGCCGACATGACCGCTTTGGCCGCGGCCACCCGCGCCAAATCGCTCACCGACGTGGACATGTCCCTCGTCACCGCCATTCCCGGCAACGCCCTGGAGGACGCCCTCTTCGACGGCACCACGCTTGAAACCATCAAGCTCCCCGCCTCCCTCCGCGCCATCGGCCAAAACACCTTCCGCGACTGCCAGGCGCTCGCCTCCGTCGTCCTCGCCTCCGCCACCCCTCCCAGCGTCCCGGAATACGCCTTCGACGGCCTCAACCTCGGCGACATCGCCCTCACCGTACCCCCCGACGCCACCGACGCCTACCGCGAGACCGACGTCTGGAAGATGATGATCGTGAACGGCATCGCCCCCTCCTCCGCCGTCTACATCATCCCCGCCGCCCCCGTCTTCGAAGGCTGGCAAGTGGTGCAACTCAACACCCCCATCACCACCTCCCAAAGCTGGGTACTCCAAGCCACCAGCACCCAGCCCGGCACCATCAACCAGGTCACCTTCGGATCGGCCAACTGGGGCGTGCAGCTCTTCCGCTTCAACTACACCGGCAGCTTCACCAACGGCTTCACCGGCAACAACAACGACGCCACCGAATTCTACCTCGGCGGCACCTCGCAGGGAGGCACAAAAATCGGAGCCGTCGGCCGGGGCAACTGGAACTCCACCACCCACACCCTCACCCCCCCCGCCATCACCCTGGGCACTCCCCTCATCATCACCATCACCTGTAATGGCGACAAAAAACTCTCGTGCACCATCCAAAACGAGGGCATCAACGGCGGACAACCCCTCGCCTTCGGCACCTTCGACGGCGACGTCACCATCACCGCCATGCGCGCTGCCACCACGGTGCCCACCACCGTCAGCATTGTCATGAGATAGAAATTCATCAAGGCAACATGCAATAATCGAAGAGGGCGTGTCAGCAAAACGACACGCCCTCGCTTTTTATAACCCGACAAAAAAACAACCCGCGTGAAAAACATCGTCAACCACCTCGCCGCCGCGGCCATCGCCATCGCCATCGCCGCCTGCTCCGCCGGGGACATTCCCGGCGTCGACCCCAACCGTCCACCCCGACCGGGGCTATTCAACCCCCTCACCATCTTCACGGACGCCTCCTGCACCGCCCTTCGCCCCGACGTCACCCGCGAATTCATCGAAACCGCGTGCAACGAGTACCCCTACCGCCAAATCGCCCTCCAGATGTTCGACGGCGCGTACCCCACCGAATTTCGCGTCGCCGAAATCGAGCCGCTCCCCGACCCCGCCATCGACGCCGCCCGCAACAAAACAGCCCGTTACGGCATCATGGACAACCCCACCGGCATATCCGTCAACTCCTTCGACACCCTCCGCCTATTCATCAGCGGACTCCCCGCCGCCGGCGCCGCCACCCTCCGCCTCCAGACCCTCAGCCGCACCGTCACGGGCGGGTACAGCACCCTCCCGGGCGAAACCCCGCTCGCCAACGGCCTCAACACCATCGTCGCCGGCCTCCTCGGCGACACCAACCAGGGACTCGCCTACATCCGCTACTACTACCCCGACGAAAACGACAAACCCGCCAACATCAAGGTCAACATACACGGCGGCGCCGTCAACGGCTACTATCGCGTTGACAAACACGCCCCCTCCGACTGGCCGCGCCTCATCGCCGGAGCCGTCAACGGCTACTTCGACATCATCGCCCGCCACGCCGTCATCACCGCCCCCACCGAATGGTTCCGCCGCCACACCGGCACCCGCGGGAAGGATCTGGCCGACGCCTACGACGCCGTCGTCCTGCTCGAGTGGAAGTTCATGGGACTGCTCCCCCCGCCCGACGGCTTCGGCGGCCGGCATCGCACCCGCGCCTACTTCCACCAGGAGGTGATGAACCCCGGCGTCGCCGCCTACGCCACCGACCACCGCACCGCCTACCCCGGCGAGTACATGGCCAAGCCGGACGCCATCCTCGGCGCCGACGTCTGGGTCTTCGGCCACGAGCACGGCCACATCAACCAGACCCGCCCCGGCCTCCGCTGGGCCGGCATGGTGGAGGTCACCACCAACATCCACTCCATGTATATACGTACGCGCGCGCGCGACATGATCCCCGACAGCCCCAACACGGCCGTCAACACCAACCTCCAAACCGTCCCGGACGGCGGCTACGCCAACACCTACGAACGCGCCTTCAACTGGTACTTCGGCAGGGAGCGACCCCTCGCCACCCCCACCCCGCACAACCGCAACGACAACAACGCCCACCTCTTCCACCAGCTGGTACCCTTCTGGCAGCTATACCTTTACCTGGACAACGTCCTCGGCAAGACGGGCACGCACGGCGCCGGATTCTACGAGGATATTTACGAGCACTACCGGTCGGCCGACCCGACGGTTGGCTCCCGCACCGACGGCCAGCACCAGATCTACTTCGCCGAGTTGGTTTGCCGGACGGCGCGCGTGAATCTCGCCGACTTTTTCCGCGAGACCGGCTTTTTCCAGCCCTACTCCTCCGGCAGCTTCATGGTGAGCCAGGCGATGATCGACGCTGCCGTCAACAACATCAAGGATTTTCCCGCCCCCACCCAGGCCATGGAGTACATCACCGACGCCAACGCCTTTATATTCAAGAATAAGTTAGCCTTGCAAACCGGTTCTCCCGTCGCCATCAGTGGCGGTCGTGTCGTCGCCCCTCCTGTTGGCTGGATGAACGCCGTTGCCTTCGAGGCGCGCGAGAGCGACGCCACCGGCGACATCCGTTGCATCTTCACGGCCGACAATGGCGCCACCCCCAACACCTTTAACGGCAACGGATTCGTCTTTAACACCAGCCTCCACCACCTTTACGCCGTCGCCCACGACGGCGAGCGTCGCGAAGTGCCGTTGACGGGGATGTAACGCTGGTGGCCGTCGCGTTTCGTCCCGTTGTCGATCGCGCTTTTCGCGCGGGGAAACTTCTGTTTACAGGGATGTTCCCCGTTTCTACATGGATGCTCGGCGTCACTGCATGAATCGCCGCCGTTTGGAGATAAACCGCGACCGTTTGGAGATAAACCGACGCCGTTTGGAGATAAACCAATCCCGTTTGGAGATAAATCGCGACCGTTTGGAGATAAACTAATCCCGTCACTCTCTAAACGCTTCCCGTTTCTGCAGTGAGAAGTTTCCTAAATAGAGTGACGGGATTAGTTTATCTCCAAACGGATGTTGTTTATCTCTAAACGGCGTCGGTTTATCTCCAAACGGCGGCAATTTATGGAGAAAGAACTTTCGTCTCCGCGGAACTGAAATCCATCACTGGAGAGATGAAACCTATCACTAGAGAGATGAAACCTATCTCTAGAGAGATGAAATCTATCTCTAGAGAGATGAACCCCATCTCTAGAGAGATGAACTCCATCTCTAGAGAGATGAACCCCATCTCTAGAGAGATGAACCCCATCTCTATAGAGATGAACTCCATCTCTAGAGAGATGAACTCTATCTCTATAGAGATGAAACCTATCTCTAGAGAGATGAACTCCATCTCTCTAGTGATGGAACCCGTTTTTACCGGGGGGGCGCCCCATCCCCGCGCGGACGGGACGCGAGGTTTTGTTTACCGTTTCGCGTAACTTCGCGAGACATTTAATACAAATAACATGATAGACAAGAAAGAAGAAGCGGGCGAGTATGCCCGCGTACTGAAGGAGTTACGGGAAGCGAGGGGCGAGCGGGTGGAACAGCTGATCGGGGAGATCAGGGCGCGAGAGGAGTTTGGAATCGTGCCTGGTTTGGTGACGTTGCTGGGGGAGGCGCGGGACGCGCGACTGGTGTCTGGCCTGACGTCGCTGCTGGCCGACGTGCGGGACGAGCAGCTGATACCACTGCTGGCGCTCGGGATAGAGATGGCGAAGGATGATGGCGACAAGGTGAACCTGCTGAGGGTGTGCTGGGAGTCGGCGCTCGATTTTTCGGAGTACGCGGAGCTGTTCGCGCGGTTGCTGGTGGAGGGTGATTTCGCCGTGGCGCTGGAGGCGTCGACGGTGATCGAGAACCTGGGGCGCGTGCCGGGGGACCGGGCAGGCGCGATAGTCAAGCTGTTGGAGGGGGCGACGACGGACGAGGGGCGAGCGCCCCTGGTGTCGGCCGTGGTTCAGCGGCTGTCGGGGAGGTAGGCGTCGAGGGCGGCGATGGCGGCGGGGGTGCCGGCGTCGGCGCACTGGCCGTCGTGGTGGAAGGCGCGGATGGCGTGGCGGCGCGCCTGGTGGAGGTGTTCGTCGATGATGGAGAAGGCGCCGCGGTGGTGGATGGCGTCGAGGTAGGCGGGCGAGAGGATTTGGATGCCGCAAAACGCGCGGGGGAGGGCGTGGCGGTCGCGTCGGTTGGCGACGAGGCGCTGGCCGGTGGCGCGGTTTTCCCAGCCGGTGAGGGTGTTGTCGGCGTCGAAGCGGAGGAGGCGGTCGGTGGCCGGGCGACGGGTGACGAGGGTTGCCCGCGCCCGGCTGTCGGCGTGTTGGCGGGCGAGGAGGGGGAGGTCGACGTCGGAGATGATGTCGACGTTGTGGACGAGGAGGGGGAGGCCGGGGAGTAGGAGGGGGCGGGCGCGGAGGATGGCGCCGCCGGTGTCGAGGAGGGCGTCGCGCTCGTCGGAGAGGCGGATGTCGATGCCGAAGTTGTGGCGCCGGCGGAGGTATTCTTCTACCTGATCGGCGCGGTGGTGGATGTTGATGACGAGGCGGGTGACGCCGGCGGCGGCGAGGCGCTCGATGGCGTGGTGGAGGAGGGTTTTGCCGCGTACTTCGACGAGCGCCTTGGGACGGTCGTCGGTGAGCGGTCTGAGGCGGGTGCCGAGGCCGGCGGCGAGGATCATGCCGTTCACAGGCGTATGGTTTTGTTCTTGATGGCGTGGATGATGAGGGAGGCGGTGTTGCGGCTGCCGGTTTTGCTGAGGAGGTTGGCGCGATGCTTGTCGACGGTGCGCTTGCTGATGAATAGCTTGTCGGCGATCTCCTGGTTGGATAGGCCGAGGCAGATGTTGTAGAGGACTTCTATCTCGCGTCCTGAGAGTTCGTTGTCGGGGGCGTCGCGCGCGTCTTGCTTGTGGACGCGCATGGTGTCGAGGAGGTTGACGAGCAGCTCCTCGGAGAAGTAGCTGTCGCCGTTGGATACTTTTTCGATGGCGTCGAATACTTTGTCGATGCTCGAGTTTTTGAGCATGAATCCCTTGGCGCCGGCGTCGATCATGTCGTAGTAATATTGTTCCTCGCCGTACATGGATAGGACGATGATCTTGATGTCTGGTTTGATTTTCATGGCGTTGATGGTGGCCTCGATGCCGTTCATGTTTGGCATTTCGACGTCCATGAGGACGATGTCGCAGGGGGTTTCGGGGAGCGCGTTGATGAATTGTCGGCCGTCGGGGGCTTCGATGACGCGGTGGCCGCGGGTGGTGAGGAGTAGTTTTAGTCCTTCCCTGAATAGTTCGTGGTCGTCGACGATGAAGATGTTCATGTTGTTGTTTTTATTTGGCGTGTATGTGGGCGCGCGCCTGTAGTCCCTGGCCGGGCTGGCTGGTGAACTGGAGGTCGCCGTTGCCGGAGTTGAGGCGGTAGCGCATGTTGCTGATGCCCATGCCGCCGTTGGCGGTGGCTTGCTGGACGTCGAATCCGCGGCCGTTGTCCTCGTAGTCGAGGTGGAGGATGTCGTCCTCGAGGTAGAGGTTGACGCGGACGCGGGTGGCGGCGGCGTGGCGTATGGTGTTGTTTATAAGCTCGCAGATGACGCGGTACATGATGACTTCGACGTTGTAGGAGAATCGCTGGCGCTGGATGTTGGATTGGAAGCGGATGTCGATGCCGTTGGCGGCGCGTAGCTTGCTGATGAAGGAGGATACGGCTTCTTTGAGGCCAAAGTCGTTGAGGACGTGGGGGCTGATGTTGGTGGATATCTCCTTGACGCTGGCGATGGATTCGTCCGCCACTTGCTGGAGGTTGTGGAGGAGCTTGGCGTTGACGTCGGGGGCGTTGCCGGCGTTGAATCCGGAGATGAGCATCTTGCCGACGCTGAGGAGGGGGCCGAGGCCGTCGTGTAGTTCTTTGGCGAAGCGCTGGCGCTCGCGCTCTTCGGTGCGGATGATGGCGGAGAGGACGCGCTTTTCGGTTTCGTCGCGTATTTTGTCGAGGCGGCGGAGGAATTGAAAGAGCTTGCGGATGTAGAATACGCCGACGGCGAAGACGAGGGAGATGACGAGGGATAGCCATACCTTGGCGATGTATAGCTCCTCGTTGGCGAGGCGGTCGACGACGGGGAATAGCTCGATGACGCGGTATATGGCCATGAGAAAGAGGCCGGTGGAGATCATGATCCAGGCGACGTTGAACTTGGTTTGCTTGAAGAGGGTGATGGCGTAGCCGAGGGCCATGAGCTGGCAGAGGAGGGAGAGGTAGACGATGATTTGTGATAGCATGGGCAGCGGGCGTTAGAAGGGGTATCCGATGGCGATGTTGAAGACGGAGCGACGGAAGCCGCCGTTGCGGTTGAGGAGGACGAAGCGGTCGCCGACGGGACGGGTGGGGTCTTTGAGCTTGATGCCGAGGTCGAAGCGGAGGAGGAAGTAGTTGGCGTTTAGCCTGAGGCCGGCGCCGGTGCCGATGGCGATTTGACGGAGGAAGGAGGAGGAGAGGCGGCTGCCGGCGCGGTCTTCCTTGGAGTAGACGTTCCAGACGTTGCCGGCGTCGATGAAGAAGGCGCCTTCGAGGAGCCAAAAGAGGGCGAAACGCTGCTCGACGTTGGCGGCCAGCTTGAAGTCGCCGACGCTGTTGGGGTACCACCGGCGGCTGGCGTCGGGCGTGACGAAGGTGCCGGGGCCGAGGGTGCGGGCTTGCCAGGCGCGGAGGTCGTTGGCGCCGCCGCAGTAGTAGGCCTCCTCGACGGGGAGGACTTTCATGTTGCCGTAGGGGTATCCGCAACCGATCATGAAGCGCCAGACGAGGGAGTTGAGGTCGTTGACATGCCAGTGGTAGCGGTACTCGGCGTCCATCTTGATGAATTGGGCGTAGCGCACGCCGAGGAATTTGTAGTAGACGTCGACGGGGGAGTTTCGCCCGGGGTGTCCGTCGATGCTGTTGAGGGCGCGAAGGAGATTGCCGGCGCTTTCGACGTTGACGCGGAGGTAGTTGTAGCTGGACTTTTCGCGGGAGGAGAGGAGCTGGTCGGTGTACGTGGCGGAGAAGACGGCGGAGAGGATCATGTGGTCGGTGTAGGCGCTTTTGATGTATTCGTTCTTGAGGCTGTCGATGAAGCTGCTCTCGACGTTGTCCATGAGCACGTAGTTGAGGTCGGCGATGTTGAGTCCGTAGCGCCATTTCTTGTCGGCCTTGCGCCACAGGTAGCCGAAGCGGGCGTTGACGATGGAACGCCTATAATAAGGAGTGTCCTCGAAACCGTAGGAGAAGGAGATGGTGGTGCGCGGGGCGTAGTCGCGGCGGAAGTTCTTCATGCGGAAGAGGGGCATCCAAAACTGCGGGGTGACGAATTTGATTTCCGAGCCAATCTCGCGGGTGTTGAAGATGCCCTCCGTTTCACGCAGTTGCTCCTTTTTGATGGCTCCCCAGATGCCGATGGAAAAGTCCTCGCCGCCCCTGAAAAGGTTGCGGTGGTTGTAGGTGAAGTTGCCGCCGATGCCGAGGTTGCCGGAGGTGTTGGTGCCCTCCACGGCGACGTTGTAGGACTGGCGCTTGAGGGGGGTGAGGCGGATGGTGCAGTCCAGCGGCCTCACGAGGTGCTCGCCGCCGTCCACCTCTTTGAATTCGATACTGACGAGGCGGAAGAGGTTCAACGCCTGGAGGCGGGAGTAGGTCTCCAGCACCTGGCGGATGTTGTAGAGTTCGTTCCTGTTGATCTGGATGGTTTCGACGATGACCTTGGGGTTGATCTTCAGCTTGTCGCGGTAGGTGATGGTGTAGCCGCGGTAGTCCAGGCGGTTGGTGACGGTGTCCGCGCCGCTCATCATGGCCAGCTGGTCGTAGTCCATGTCGATGCGGATGTCGCGGACGAAGTAACGACGGAACAGGCTGGTGTCACTGGTGTTGTCGGCGAGGCGCACGGCGAGGTTCACGGCGTGCTCCCCCCCCGCGGAGTCGGCGAGAAACTGAACGAAGTTCTTGGAGAAATTGAAGTATCCCTTCTCCCTCAGCGTCTGCGTGACGCGCTCGCGCTCGCCGTCCAGCAGATCCATGTCCAGCGGCTGTCCGGGATGCAGGACGGTGGCCGTGGTATCCCTGTAATAGACGTCGAGCAAGCCCGTCCGCTCCGCCACCCTGTTGGCGTCGTTCCGCTCCCTGTTCCGGAAGGATAGCTCCGCGATGGAGGTGCGGGCGCCCGCGTGGACGCGGTATTCCACGCTGGCCCTCCGCCGCTTGACGCGCACGGAGTCCGACACGGTTGCCTGGTAGTAGCCCTTGTTGAGCAACATCAGCTCCATCTGCCTGACGCTGCGCCCCGCCAGGAAGGGGCTATATATCACGGGAGGCTCGCCGATGGATCGCAACCACCTGTTGAGGCGCTTGGTGGAATCGCTGCCGCTGAGGTTGTACATCCACAGGTGGAAGCGGGCGGAGGCGAGGATGCGGGTGTTGGGCTTTTGGCGGATAGTTTTCTTGAGATCAGCGCGCTGCAACTCGCGGGAATCGCTCTTTACCCGTACCCTGTCTAATAAAAACTCCTTCTCGCCCACGTACTTCATGGGCGAGCAGGAGTAGGTGAAAAGCGCGATAAGCAAAAAAAAAGTGATCTTGTTTGGCGTCTCCATGCTCGTAGTTCAAAAAAGTACTATCTTTGTGTTCCGTTTAACAGACCGACTAACAGTATGCCGAGTAAACACCTAACAAATGTAGTCCAAAACCTTGAAAAAAGGAAATTCAGGGGTAAATATAATCTTTTCAAAATCGAGGGTGAAAAGTTGGTGGGCGAGCTGTTGCGTTCGGGACTGAAAATCGACACCTTAATAGCTCTCCCGGAGTGGTTGGACGGCAGGGATGACGTGCCCGCGGGGTGCACCGTCGAGGAGGTAAACAGACGGGAAATGGAGCGAATCACCACTTTTAAATCGGCGCCGGCAGTGATTGCCCTCGCGGAGATGCCGCCGGAGGCAACACCGGAAGTGCCCGCGGACGGCCTTTCCGTCGCCCTGAACGGCGTGCAGGATCCCGGCAACCTGGGGACGATCCTCCGGGTGTGCGACTGGTTCGGCGTGCATCGCGTGTTTTGCGACAGGGAGTGCGCCGGGTATCTCAATCCCAAGGTTATACAGGCCAGCATGGGCGCCATCTTCAGGGTGGGGGTGGCCTACGTCGACCTGCTCGATTTCATCCCCGCCACCGTCACCGGGGAGTTCCCGTGCTACGGCACCTTCCTCGAGGGCGAGAGTCTCTACACGGTGAAACGCGGCGACCGCGGCCTCATCCTCATGGGCAACGAGGGGGGAGGCATCGCCCCGGCGCTGGCGCGGCTGGTGACGCGCGGGCTGACCATCCCTCGCTTCTCGCCGGCGGCCGATTCGCTGAACGTGGGGGTGGCCGCGGGCATCGTCCTATCGGAATTTAGACGAACAACAGATAATTGAATAATAAGTATTAACAATGTGCAATGCACGAAAACCGAAGTAACATGAAAAAATTCATTTTCCTCACTCTTCTCGCCCTTGCCGGCACCAGCGTGATGGCGCAGCAAAAACCTCTCGAACTTGGCATACACGGGGGATGGAGCTACACCAAAATGTACGCTGATAACCACCGCACGAGAACCCACTGGGGGTACTCGGCAGGCATCTTCGGCCGGGTGAACCTCGTCAAGCAACTCTACCTGGAGCCAGGCCTCAACTATGTCCACAAGGAGGTGATCCTCGAACGATCGGTGAACGACACGAAGCTCCGGGCATCCTCCGTGGAGGTTCCCGTCCTGCTGGGTGTCAAGTTCCTGAACTTCCCCCTGATCAAGGTGCGCGGGTTTGTAGGCCCGGTGGCTTCGATCCTGACCAAGCCGATAAAGTACGACGATTACGTGGCGGATATGAATAATCCTCCCGAGGTGACTTCCAGCAAGTCGATGTTTTACGCCCGCGCCGGCCTGGGCGTGGACGTGTGGCAGGCCACGTTCGACCTGAGCTACGAGGTGGGGATGAAGAAATTCGCCCCCACGCTGAGCGTTCCCCAAACGTTCAACATCACCCTGGGGATTAAGATATTCTAAGTGGTCGCGCTCCCGGACGGGAGCGCGAGAAGGCGATCGCCCGCGATCCCTCCCTTGCCCGGCACGACGCGCGTGTCGCCGGCAGGCGGGAGAGAACGCGGGCGGTTCCTTGTTTATCGCGGACGGGGTTCCCCCGCGGCCGGCGGGGGTAGGGGGTGCCGGCCGGCGGGGACGGTTTTTCCCGGTCGAGGGGGCGTTACCGCGTCGGGAAGTCGTCGCGTTTCCTGGCGCGTTCGGCGCGATCGGCGGACAGCGCGCAGTCGATACCTCGCTCCCGCATGGCCTTGTTGTGGCCGACGTGGGTCTCCGGGAAGCGTCCCTTCCGCGAGAAAAAGATGGATACTCCCAGGCCGACGACGGCCAGCCCGACGAGTAACGAAGTGATGATGAACGTGGTCATGTTTCTTTCTTGTTGATTCACCGCGAAGTTAACTGAAATTTCAAGGTGCTTTTAATTTTCACCTCTCGCCGCTTGATTGCCGAAACTTTTTCTTACATTTGGGCGGTAAAGTCAAATAAAAATTTGGAAACGATGGATGTATACGGACAAAACGACGCGGTGGACTCCAACGAAAGGGATGAAGTCTACACGAATGCAGTAAAAGCAGGGAAAAGAACCTATTTTTTTGATGTGAAGGCGACTCGTAATGGTGATTATTATCTCACGATAACGGAGAGCAAGAAGAAATTCGACAAGGACGGGATCCCGAGCTACGAGAAGCACAAGGTTTTCTTGTACAAGGAGGATTTCGAGAAGTTCGTCGAGGGGCTGAACGACGCGATCGAGGTGGTGAAGGCCGCCCTTGGAGGGGTGCTCCCCTCGCGGGACGATTCGGAACTCTGATTTCCCCGGCAAGTCAATGAAAAAAAGCGGGTGGCGTTGAGCCACCCTTTTTTTACGCGTCGCGGCGAGGAGGTGTTTCTCGCTCGCCGCGTTATTCTCGTGTCGCCGTGTCGCTTTAGTTCTTCGCGCCGCGTCGCCCTTGTCCCTGTCGCCGCGCCGCCCCTGTCCCTGGCGGCGCGTCGCCCTTGTCCCTGGCGGCGGGCAGGGTAGGGGCGTCGCGGGGATCAGTTCGCGCCCGCGGGGATGGGGTCGCGTGGCTGTTCGGGCGCGTCGGGCGCGGCGTTGGCTTGCCCGGACAGCGCGTCGTGGAACCACAGCGCGATGTCGCTATACCGGTACTTGTCCGTGGAGAAGTGGGGGAATAGCGGGCGGAGCGCGGTGTCCCGGATTTGCCGCTCGGACTTGTGGAAGCCGCAGTTGTAGGCCGAGGCGTAGAAGCACAGTCGCTCCCCCGGGGTCGCGAAGGTGAGGTGCCCGAACCTCCTGCCCACCGCTTCGCAAAACATCTCCAGGTAAACCATTTGCCACTCTACCGTGTTGAGGCGGTTGACTCTCTCCACGCGCGCCGCCCTCGTGTCGGGCGAGGGGAAGAGGCAGTCGGCGTACCGCGTCGCCAGCAGCGAGTCGGCGGCGACGTGCTCCTCCAGCCGCTCGACGAACGAGGGTTTCATCTGGAAGCAGCCGATGGAGAAGTCGGCGTACGCCTTGCCGCTTTGCACGTAGAGCACCTTGAGGGCGTAGGTTTCCACCTTGTCTTTGAGGTGACTGTATTGCGTGAGTTCGGGCGCGACGATGGCGAACACGAGGGGGGCGGGCAGCCCGGTGACGCCGGCCACGCGTCGGAATTCCTCGACGCGGGTGTTGTAAAATTCCAGGGCGAGGGTACATTCCTGCCGGTACCGCGCCGGGTAGGATTGCCCGACCGCCGCGCCCGCCCACGCGAGGAGGGCGAGCAGCGGCAGCAGCGGGCGAAGCGCGCCGGCGCCGGGGACGCACGCGGCGACCGGCCGGGGCGTTGGTTTTGTTGTTGTCATGGTTGTTGGGCCGGGTGGCGGGTGGGGTATCGCCCGGCGACTTCACGTTTACTATAGCGCGATGATGAAGACCAGCATGGCGACCAGGAAGGCTAACACTACTAATCCCAGGCAGATGATGGTGAACCAGCCTACCAACTGCCAGTACGATTTCTGAAACCACATGGCCGCTCCCAGGTCGTCCACGTTCCCGTCTTTCGCGAATTGCCTGAACTTCCTGGCCGCGTTCAGCAGCAGCATCGAGTAGCGTAGCACGACCAGCGCGACGGCGAGGTAGATGATAAACATCACGACGCGCAATCCAAGCGCGGTGCTGTGGTAGTACTCGACTCCGGACGTGTGGCCGCCCCCGGACATGTAGGTGCTGGGTTGGGGCATGTTGTCGAGCATCAGGCCTATAAGGGAGGCGATGACCATCAGGCCGGCGCCGATGAAGCCCATGATGGCAAGGAATGTCATCCACGGGGCGGTTTTTTTCGCGGCCACGGTGATGAGTTCGGGCAGTCCCTGGTGTTGGTTGTTGGTGTTGGCCGTGTTGACGGTGTTTTCGTCGGTGGTGTTGTGTTCCATAATTTTTGTTTTAAAGGTTTATAAAATAGTGTGTTATTCGTGTTATCGTTTGGTGTGAGTACCTTCCACCGTTCGGTGGAATCGTCTTCCACCGCCCGGTGGAAG